>NZ_PYQM01000070.1:0-9607 GCF_003027595.1 Escherichia sp. 20412-1
CGGCGTGAACGCCTTATCCGGCCTACGGTTAAGGCACAAATTTGTAGGCCGGATAAGCGTAAGCGCATCCGGCATCGGTGCATATTGCCGGATGCGGCGTGAACGCCTTATCCGGCCTACGGTTAAAACACGATTTGTAGGTCGGATAAGCATAAGCGCATCCGGCATCGGTGCATATTGCCGGATGCGGCGTGAACGCCTTATCCGGCCTACGGTTAAAGCACGATTTGTAGGCCGGATAAGCATAAGCGCATCCGGCACCAGCGCACAATTACAAAATGATACGCTCCCCGGCACTAAAATCCATTACGTCTCCCGCCCAATCGATGGGATATAACCCTTTCGTGACATCGCGATGAAACGTTGAGAATGGCCAATCACTTACTTGCTTTACCCAGCCATGTTTTACTGGATTTATATAAATATAATCAACATGATGGCGATAGTCTTTGGTATTGCGGATGGCGTGCTCCCAAAAACGCGGTTGCCAGATATTTTGCAATCCACAAGCATGGGTGAATTGCTTTTTAATCTCCCGCCAGCGAGAAGAAAAATCATCATCGCTCTCGGGTAATGTCCAGATACAGTGCATATGCTCCGGCAAAACTACCCAGGCGTTAATTTCAAAAGGTCTGGCTCGCTTAACTTTAACAATGGCGTTACGGAGCATCTGATACTGGGTGGTCAAAAGCTGGCTTCGACGATTCCGTAAATTTACCGTGAAAAACCAGGTTCCCCCCTTGATGTAATAACGACGATATTCAGACATAGCGACTCCTTTTTCTCAACGGTAAGAAGAAAAGGAAAAGTCGACAATGAGGTTATGTTATATCGGGAAAGCGGCTCGCAAAAATGCACAGATTTGTAGGCATGATAAGACGCGCCAGCGTCGCATCAGGCATCGGAGCACAATTGCCGGATGCGGCGTAAACGCCTTATCCGTCCTACAAAATCGTCTCTTCCGTCAAAATCCGCCGAGCACCTAAAAAATGGTCCTGCCAGAAAGGTTCAGCTAACCGGCTTATCCGAATGGTTTCGCCGGTACGTGGCGACTCGATAAATTGCCCATCGCCCAGATACACGCCCATATGATCGGCTATCTCGCGGCTGTGGATATGGAAAAACAGCAAATCTCCCCGGCGCAGGTCGTTATTCGCCACAATCGTTGCCCGATGGTAGTGATACATCTCATTGGCCGTGCGCGGGAGCTTCGCCTCGAGAATTTTGTTGTAGGCATAAAAAACCAACCCGCTGCAGTCGAAGCCTTTATCAGGCCGCGTGCCGCCCCAGACGTAAGGCTTACCAAGCTGTTGCTCCAGGCGGTGGATCGCCACTTCGGTGATATTGTGCAGGTGGTCGCTGCTTAAGAAATGGTTGTTTTCTGCCAACGCCTGCCAGCGTCTGTCACTCGACTTGAGCGGCGCAGGAAACCATTCTGGATGCTGTTTTATCTGCTCGCGGTTGTGCTGGCGCAGCGCCCTTCTGCTTTGTGCGTTCCCTTCTACAATGTAGCTGGCCTGTTTTTTCAGATGCGCGTGGTATCGCTTTAGCAATCGCGCACGGTTTTGCATCCGCTGGCGGGCGGCGTAACTGAAGGAGGTGTGTGATGCGGGAGTGGCGTTGGCAAATATAGGAAGCCAAAGGGACAAAAAAAACACGCCCAGGCGCAGAAATCTGCCATGAGAGAACGAATACATGAAGGATATAAACTGGCTGAATGAAGGTGATAATTTTAAAGGAGCGGGTGGGTAAATAGGATTATTAATCGCTTATTTGCATATTACTATTGCAGTTTCATAACCTTAGGAAATAAGTAATAAATCCGCTATACAGCCGCTTTTCGGACTTTTGAAAATCGCCCCTTATGATAAATTTGTAAACCCAGCACCGACAGGCTTGCGTAAAACTCTTTTGGTGCTAATGTGAGCCTTCCAAATCCAGACTATTCCGATTTGGGATCTATTTTGCCGCCCTGGCGTGTGTAACCGTTTTATCAAGGAATAAGCAGTATGCGTAAAATCGCATTAATTCTTGCGATGTTGTTGATCCCGTGCGTTTCGTTTGCCAGTTTGCTGGGCAGCGGTAGTTCCACCACGCCAGTGAGCAAAGAGTATAAGCAGCAGTTGATGGGCTCCCCTGTCTACATCCAAATCTTCAAGGAAGAGCGCACGCTCGATCTCTACGTCAAAATGGGCGAGCAATATCAATTACTCGACAGCTACAAAATTTGTAAATATTCCGGCGGGTTAGGCCCCAAACAGCGTCAGGGCGATTTCAAAAGTCCGGAAGGGTTTTATAGCGTTCAGCGTAATCAATTAAAACCAGACAGCCGTTACTACAAAGCAATTAATATTGGTTTCCCCAACGCCTATGACCGCGCGCATGGTTACGAAGGGAAATACCTGATGATTCACGGCGATTGTGTTTCTATCGGTTGCTACGCGATGACCAATCAGGGTATTGATGAGATTTTCCAGTTCGTTACTGGCGCACTGGTGTTTGGTCAGCCGAGTGTGCAGGTGAGCATTTATCCTTTCCGCATGACCGACGCCAATATGAAGCGCCATAAGTATTCCAACTTTAAGGACTTCTGGGAACAACTGAAGCCGGGCTACGACTACTTTGAACAGACTCGTAAGCCACCGACGGTTTCTGTCGTCAATGGCCGTTACGTGGTCAGCAAGCCGTTGAGCCACGAAGTGGTGCAACCACAACTGGCATCAAACTACACGCTCCCCGAGGCAAAATAAGCTCCATTCGCCTGGCATAATCTTTTGCCAGGTTTCATTGCCCGTCAGCGGCTGAGTTGCAATCACCGTGACCACATCATTCGGTGTGGTCTGCGAGCTGAAGTCGATTTCCACATCCTGATCCAGCAACGTTGCCACGCCAAACGGCGCGCGGCGGGTGATCCAGTGCAGATTGGTTGAACAATACGCCATCACGTAACGTCCGTCCGAAAGCAGCATGTTGAAGACGCCCTTCTGCCGCAGTTCATCCGCCAGTGAGGCGATATATTTAAATACCGCCACCATGTTGCCCGGTGTGCGCGGATAACGCTGCGTCAATTTATACAACAACCAGCAGAAGGCTTTTTCGCTGTCGGTTTCGCCCACCGGGCGAAAGTTGCCGGTTTCCAGTGATTTATAGCCCGTCAGTTGCCCATTATGCGCATACGTCCAGTTGCGTCCCCACAGTTCACGGGTAAACGGGTGAGTGTTTTCCAGCGCCACCTCGCCCCGATTCGCCTGGCGAATATGAGCGATTACCGAGCAGGATTTTATCGGATAGTCCTGAACCAGTTTGGCGATGGGGGAATTAAAGCTGGGTTGTGGATCTTTAAATGTGCGACAACCTTTGCCTTCGTAAAAAGTGATCCCCCAGCCATCTTTATGCGGCCCGGTTCCACCACCGCGCTGCACAAGCCCAGTGAAACTAAAGCAGATATCGGTTGGGACGTTGGCGCTCATCCCGAGCAGTTCGCACATCGGTAACCTCCACAACAGCAGGGGGATGCCCCCGGCGAAGATTGGTTTAAGGATTTTCTGGCCGGACGCGGCGTAAACGTTTTATCCGGCCTACAGTTCGGGTACAGATTTGTAGGCATGATAAGACGCGTCAGCGTCGCATCAGGCATCAGCGCACAAATGCCGGATGCGGCGTAAACGCCTTATCCGGCCTACGCCAGACTTACTTAGCCATCTCTTTTTCGATTAACTGGATCAGAATATGGATCACTTTAATGTGAATTTCCTGAATACGGTCGGCATAGCCAAAGTGCGGAACGCGAATTTCAATATCCGCTGTGCCAGCCATTTTGCCGCCGTCTTTACCGGTCAGGGTGATCACTTTCATCCCCTTCTCACGCGCCGCCGCGATCGCTTTGATCACGTTTGCAGAGTTACCGGAAGTGGAGATCCCCAGCAGCACGTCACCTTCGCGACCTACCGCTTCAACGTAGCGGGAGAAAATATCGTTAAATCCAAAATCGTTACCGACGCAGGTGATGTGGCTGACATCAGAAATGGCAATCGCCGGATAGCCCGGACGGTTTTCACGGTAACGACCGGTCAACTCTTCTGCAAAGTGCATAGCATCGCAATGGGAGCCGCCGTTGCCGCAGGAAAGCACCTTACCACCGGCTTTAAAGCTGTCTGCTAACAGGACCGCCGCGCGCTGAATGGCGTGAATATTGGCGTCATCTTTTAAAAAGTTAGCCAGCGTTTCCGCCGCTTCGTTCAGTTCGTTACGAATAAGATCCTGGTACATGAGGATATCCTTCAGCATAAATTAAATAGACAAAATGCAGTGTACCGGATACCGCCAGAAGCGAGAAGTCCAGGGCAGCGCAATGGCCAGGACTTTTTGACCTGAAGTGGGGATAAAAACAGCAACAATGTGAGCTTTGTTGTAATTATATTGTAAATACATTGCTAAATATTTTTACATCTACTACAACCATATCATCACAAGTGGTCAGACCTCCTACAAGTAAGGGGCTTTTCGTTATGATGATTTTGAGTATTCTCGCTACGGTTGTCCTGCTCGGCGCGTTGTTTTATCACCGCGTGAGCTTATTTTTCAGCAGTCTGCTTTTGCTCGCCTGGACAGCCGCCCTCGGCGTCGCAGGTCTGTGGTCGGCGTGGGTACTGGTGCCTCTGGCCATTATCCTCGTGCCGTTTAACTTTGCGCCTATGCGTAAATCGATGATTTCTGCGCCGGTGTTTCGTGGTTTCCGTAAGGTGATGCCGCCGATGTCGCGCACCGAGAAAGAAGCGATTGATGCAGGCACCACTTGGTGGGAAGGTGACTTGTTCCAGGGCAAACCGGACTGGAAAAAGCTGCATAACTATCCACAACCACGCCTGACTGCTGAAGAGCAAGCGTTTATCGACGGTCCGGTAGAAGAAGCCTGCCGGATGGCAAATGATTTCCAGATTACGCATGAGCTGGCGGATCTGCCGCCGGAGCTGTGGGCATATCTGAAAGAGCATCGTTTCTTTGCGATGATCATCAAAAAAGAGTACGGCGGGCTGGAGTTCTCGGCTTATGCCCAGTCTCGCGTGCTGCAAAAGCTCTCTGGCGTGAGCGGGATCCTGGCGATTACCGTCGGCGTGCCGAACTCATTAGGTCCGGGCGAACTGCTGCAACATTACGGTACTGACGAGCAGAAAAATCACTATCTGCCACGTCTGGCGCGTGGTCAGGAGATCCCTTGCTTTGCACTGACCAGCCCGGAAGCGGGTTCCGATGCGGGTGCGATTCCAGATACCGGGATTGTCTGCATGGGGGAATGGCAGGGTCAGCAGGTGCTGGGAATGCGTCTGACCTGGAACAAACGCTACATTACGCTGGCACCGATTGCGACCGTGCTCGGACTGGCGTTTAAGCTCTCTGATCCAGAAAAACTGCTCGGCGGTGATGAAGATTTAGGTATTACCTGTGCACTAATCCCAACCACCACGCCGGGCGTGGAAATTGGTCGTCGCCACTTCCCGCTGAACGTGCCATTTCAGAACGGACCGACACGCGGCAAAGATGTTTTCGTACCGATCGATTACATTATCGGCGGCCCGAAAATGGCCGGGCAAGGCTGGCGGATGCTGGTGGAGTGTCTCTCGGTGGGCCGTGGCATCACCCTGCCTTCCAACTCAACCGGCGGCGTGAAGTCGGTGGCTCTGGCAACCGGTGCGTATGCTCACATTCGTCGTCAGTTCAAAATCTCTATCGGTAAGATGGAAGGGATTGAAGAGCCGCTGGCGCGTATTGCCGGGAACGCCTACGTAATGGATGCTGCGGCATCGCTGATTACCTACGGCATTATGCTCGGTGAAAAACCCGCCGTGCTGTCGGCTATCGTTAAGTATCACTGTACCCATCGCGGGCAGCAGTCGATTATTGATGCGATGGATATCACCGGCGGTAAAGGCATTATGCTCGGGCAGAGCAACTTCCTGGCACGAGCTTACCAGGGCGCGCCGATCGCCATCACCGTTGAAGGTGCCAACATTCTGACCCGCAGCATGATGATCTTCGGTCAGGGAGCGATTCGTTGCCATCCGTATGTGCTGGAAGAGATGGAAGCGGCGAAAAATAATGACGTTAACGCATTTGATAAGTTGCTGTTCAAACATATCGGTCACGTCGGTAGCAACAAAGTTCGCAGCTTCTGGCTTGGTTTGACGCGCGGTTTAACCAGCAGCACGCCAACCGGCGATGCGACTAAACGTTATTATCAGCACCTGAACCGCCTGAGCGCCAACCTCGCCCTGCTTTCTGATGTCTCGATGGCGGTACTGGGCGGCAGCCTGAAACGTCGTGAACGTATCTCGGCACGTCTGGGGGATATTTTAAGTCAGCTTTACCTCGCCTCTGCCGTTCTGAAGCGTTATGACGATGAAGGCCGCAATGAAGCCGACCTGCCGCTGGTGCACTGGGGCGTACAGGATGCGCTGTATCAGGCTGAACAGGCGATGGATGATTTACTGCAAAACTTCCCGAACCGCGTGGTTGCCGGGCTGCTGAATGTGGTTATCTTCCCGACCGGACGTCATTATCTGGCACCTTCTGACAAGCTGGATCATAAAGTGGCGAAGATTTTACAAGTGCCAAACGCCACCCGTTCACGCATTGGCCGCGGTCAGTACCTGACGCCGAGCGAGCATAATCCGGTTGGTTTACTGGAAGAGGCACTGGTGGATGTGATTGCCGCCGACCCGATTCATCAGCGGATCTGTAAAGAGCTGGGTAAAAACCTGCCGTTTACCCGTCTGGATGAACTGGCGCACAACGCGCTGGCGAAGGGGCTGATTGATAAAGATGAAGCCGCTATTCTGGTAAAAGCAGAAGAGAGCCGTCTGCGCAGTATTAACGTTGATGACTTTGATCCGGAAGAGCTGGCGACGAAGCCGGTAAAGTTGCCGGAGAAAGTGCGGAAAGTTGAAGCTGCGTAATTGAATAACGGAGCCGAAAGGCTCCGTTTCTTTATCCGCTGATTATTTAAAATTAAAACCATCCGGATGGTTTTCCAGGCTGCCGGTCAACGCGGCGAACAGCACCGTTTTACCATCAATCGAAAGCGCATCGTTCACATTCAGCCAGGTGAGTTTCTCTTGTGACGTTTTCTCATCAATGGTCGAGAACAACCCCGTCATCTGATTAGATTTCTCGGACCACATCACCGCAATACGTTGCGAGCCGCAGTCATGCGGTTTGCACGCACTCATCACCTGATACGTCTCATCTCCCAACGTCACTGTTTGCGCGGGGGTATAAGTACCGCCTTTTATCACCCAGGCGGGCAACTTATGCCCTTCCACCATCTGATTAAACGCTGCTTTGGTGGCTTCACCCTTTGCCAGGCTGCTAATGGTTAAATCATCCTGCGCCATTGCACTGGTGGCGATGACCAAAGCGGCGACTGTCGTTATTGCCTTAAACATCATTCCTCCCGAGCTTATCCTGCCCATGTTATTAACGCCCTAAAGATTGGCTATAACACAGTAATTTGCAAATAAGATATTTCCAATATCAGCATTTGTTATCAATCTCTACCGCAGTAAGGTAATAACCCGATAAAGTGTTAAAGTTATAAAATCCCTCAAATAAAGGAGTTGTACACCGTGCCTGGTTTGAAGATTACGCTTTTGCAGCAACCGTTGGTGTGGATGGATGGTCCTGCCAACCTGCGCCATTTTGATCGTCAACTGGAAGGTATTACCGGGCGCGATGTGATCGTTCTACCGGAGATGTTTACCAGCGGCTTTGCCATGGAAGCTGCGGTTTCATCGCTAGCGCAAGATGATGTTGTGAACTGGATGACCGCTAAAGCGCAACAGTGCAATGCGCTGATTGCAGGCAGTGTTGCATTGCAAACGGACGCTGGTTCGGTTAATCGATTTTTGCTGGTAGAGCCAGGCGGCACGGTGCATTTTTATGATAAACGTCATCTGTTCCGGATGGCGGATGAACATCTGCATTATAAAGCAGGCAATGAGCGAGTGATTGTGCAATGGCGCGGCTGGCGTATTTTG
Organism: Escherichia sp. 20412-1; assembly: GCF_003027595.1. NCBI lineage: Bacteria > Pseudomonadati > Pseudomonadota > Gammaproteobacteria > Enterobacterales > Enterobacteriaceae > Escherichia > Escherichia sp. 20412-1. The sequence continues at coordinate 8,034 of NZ_PYQM01000070.1, forward strand.
CCGCTGGTGTGCTACGACCTGCGCTTTCCGGTGTGGTCGCGCAATCTCAATGATTATGACCTCGCAATCTACGTTGCCAACTGGCCTGCCCCGCGCTCTTTGCACTGGCAAGCATTGCTGACGGCCCGCGCGATTGAGAATCAGGCGTATGTCGCGGGATGTAATCGCGTCGGCAGCGATGGCAACGGCTGCCACTATCGCGGCGACAGCCGGGTGATTAATCCGCAAGGCGAGATTATCGCCACCGCCGAACCACATCAGGCTACGCGTATAGACGCTGAACTTTCGATGGTGGCGTTACGGGAGTATCGCGAAAAATTCCCGGCATGGCAGGATGTGGATGAGTTCAGGTTGTGGTGAAATCAGCGCCAGATAGGTGAGAGAAGCGGGAGTTGAGATCGGCACGAACCTTACCGTGAAGATCTCGGAGGGATGCCTAAGCCTGATCGCTGAAAGCGACGAAGTACAGGAACTGAGGAAGGAAATTTATCAGGTTAAACAGGTGGTTAAGGGGATGCGGGACGGGATGTTTAGTGTGCTGAACGAGAGTTAAATAATAAAAAGCCGGAAAATCATTAATCTTCCGGCATTTTTTGTTTCAATCATTGCCCTGAGCAAAATCTATAGCATCTATTACCCTCTGATTCTTTTTGTTAGCTAATAAAAAACCTGACCAACTTAATATGTCTTCAAGTTTATCTTTACCGAGAATTTCCTTTATATCAGATAGCATAACTTCAAGATCTGCCACATGATCTTTAGCGTTATTAGAAAGATCAAGGGAAAGATAGCGTCTTTTTAATAAATTAAGTGCATTATCTGGAGCAACGTGTAAAAGAATTTCGAATGCTTTTAATTGAAATATTTTATTAGTTACTAAAAACTCCAATATTGAAATATCTTCAGGAGATAAGAACTGGTTAAAGTCATTTTGCTTTCCATTATAACTTCTTATGTCATGCCATAATTGGTTATATATGTCACTGAACTGTTTTAAGGTATCGCTTAACATTTCTTGACTTTCCCTCGATTTACTATATCTGTTGGATCGACATTATCTTTAATTTTCCAGTCCATTACACCACCTTTCGTTTTTCCTTTTAATTCAACATTTTTCTTTGTGGTATCAATATCAACATAATAATCAGCACCTAAAGCCCCAGTGCTTCTTTTTATCGCATCAGGGTTTTTAGGATCAACTTTAACAGAGGTGACGCTTATTCCTCCTCGAGGATCTGTTGGATCAAATACAAAACCATTTTTAAGGAAATCTTTATATTCAGCTTTTGACATAAAACGGCGAACTATTCCAGGATTTTGAGGTACGCCATTTACAAGACCACTACCACTTAATCCAAGTGGATCTATCCATAACAGAGGATTAGGCGCATAGGCATATAAATTTAACCCACCCGCCAGCCCTATCGGGTCCTGGCTGATAAACCTTCCGCACTCCGGCGCATAATATCTGAACAGATTGTAATGCAGCCCCGTTTCTTCGTCAAAGTACTGCCCCGGCAGTCGCAGCGGCTGTTCAAAGTACGCCCCGCTGTTGCTGATGTCGCCCCGGTTTT
>NZ_PYQM01000071.1:0-8899 GCF_003027595.1 Escherichia sp. 20412-1
CTCAAACAGGGATCGTTTCGCAGAGGATACTACAGTTTTTTGAAATCAGCGACTTGAAAGTTGTGACGATGATCTGTGTTGGCGCACAAATCATGTCTGATTACGACCGTTTAATGTGATTTTGATAATGAAATGACTGAAAAGCTGGAAATGCCTTAACCTGGATGCCGGCCCCGGGCGGGACCGGCTGTTTCTGGCATGTCGGGTGTCTGCCCCTGAAATACCTCACACTTCCGGAAAGCGGGGACTTCCGTCCCCGCCCGGCAGCTTACTTCCGTGCTTCGTAGGCCAGAGTTACCTGCACCACTGTATTTCCCCTGTGAATATTCAGTTCACATAACCGTTCCCTGAATATCAGTGAAAAACACAACACCGTGGCGCACACGGCGAGCAACCCGATAAGGGCATATTTCGTCATAAACTTTGACCTCTCTGCAAGGAAGAGGCTACAATCAGTAGTGTTGAGATACTTCATGCAGACCTCACGAGTTAATGGATTAACAAGTGGGGTCTTCGCATTTCTGGTACCTGCGTCTTGCCTGAACCAGAAAGGCTCAGACACCCGCCGCGATAATACCACATTCCCGGTTGCTGACTATTACCTGCATTTCCCGGTTTTTATTACAGAAACGCCGGGAGCGGGGAAAACTTGCTTTTTCCCGTTTCCGGGGTTGGACAACTGAGCAACGCGAAGGCGTCAGCTACGATGTTCCGGTGACTGCTGATCAGCCCCTGTTGTATTCAGCCATTCTCCGGTCATCTGCATCAGTTTTCTGGCATCGTGGCTTCTGAGCAACGGAATACCAGCCTGCCTCAGAACCTCTTCCAGAAGAATATCCCGGCGCCGGCGTTCCGGTCGTAAATGGCTGGCATCATCCAGCTCTACTGCAGCAACAATACTGAACGAACGCCGCTCAACGATAACCACATCAACATGCCACTGAGACACCATCCTGAATAACTGCCACCACTGGCGTGATCGTGGCCGGATATTCCCGTTCAGCTGGACGATATCCGCGACCCGTACCTGCGGACACAGATACCACCGCTTCATATCCACAATTCTGAGCAGTCCTTTCATAAAACTGACTTCCCTTTCTGTCAGCAGCGTCTTCTGACGTTGCCAGTATTCACCGCTGGACAGTATTCGCTCTGCATCACCGGTCCGTATACCTGCCGCATGCAATTGCATCAGCAAAGGAGAATGCTGATTTACACTTCTGAGGATAATCCGGATAAGTAACGCTGCAATAATCAGAACAATGAGAATAAAAATAATCAGTTTCATTATTTATCTGCTCCTGGCAATTAATTATTGCTGAATTATTACCTTACATATTTCCATATCTCTTTTGGTATCCTGTCATATAACTTTCCGGTGATTAATTCCGCTAACCGGTGGTCTGCTGCTGAATTAAATGATTCACGTTCACTGTTCGATAAACTGTCCCTGTTTTTATGAATAATTGTTCCCAGCGTATTGACTGATGAACATCGCCGTAACTGATACAGCCATTCCTGTTTTGTTTTGCTATATTTATTCCCGACAGGAACAGATGAATGATAAAATTACCAGTATTTTATTTACGGTGTCTCCATATCCAGGGTGGAACCGGATCAGCATCTGACCAGAGCCCACGTTTTTGTTGTCTGGCTTCGTTCTGAAGGACAGGCAGCACGGGATCGGTGTTGTACTGCTCATAGACCCAGGCAGCCCCGGCCCGGACCATACACTGATTAACATTCATTCCGTCTGGTGCATAAACCTGCCCGAGAATACGACCATAACGATCTCGCTGAAAATATGTGACGGTAACCGTTTTTCCTGCGACCAGTGATTTCATCATGTCTGTTGACCACCGGCCATAATCCTGTTTCTTTTCCGGTGCATCAATATTTACCAGCCTGATCCGCACCGCCTTCCGTGAGTCCATGACCTCGATGGTATCACCGTCCAGTACACGAACAACCCGTCCATGAATATCTGCAGACAATACCGGCCATGAAAAGATAAATAATACCAGTGGAATATATTTCCTCATGTTATTCTCCATATCAAATAAATGGCACCTGTATTTCAGGTATCCTGAATATTGCAGCACACATTGAATAACATCTTGTTTTGTGAAATTAATCACAAAATATAAAAGCGCGACTTAATACGGAAAAGACTCTGTGTTACTCAGAGGTATCCGGTCATACTGCCCGACCGGAGAGTCAGAAAAACAATACTTATGAACTCCTTTCAGCCTCCTCCACCTGGTCGCGGAGGCTGCTTTTTTACCTCTGCCCCTGGCATCGCCGGCGGCAGCGTTCAGCCCTCTGCCGGGCAAACGCCTGCCAGTCGGCCCGGGGAGCCGTATGGGCAGCCCGGCACCACGCTTCGGCGGCTTCCAGCCAGAGCCCCCTGACCTCCAGCCGGACAGCCCGGTTTCCGGCACGCTGCCAGCGCCAGACCTGAGTGTTTCGTGAACTGTTTCTGAATCCGTTCATTTTACATCTCCCCTCTTTAACTCATCAGTATTCCTGTGTTAAATAATTCAGTGGACTGACTTCTTTTCGGGTATAGAAGTTATTTCCTTTTAAGCCTTATTGTTTCAGCCTCCTCAGTTTTCGGGGAGGCTTTTTTTATTTCTCATCCAGCACAGCCTGAAGTTCTGCTTTTATCCGGTTCTGGCGACGGATTTTCGCCAGACGCGCTGCCGCATACGCTTCTTCCTCCTGAGAAATATGCTCCGTCACATACCCTTCCGTGTCATACCGGCAGGCACCGGCTTTCATGGCACACAGATAGCTTTCCGAACGGGTGATGGCCTTCAGCGCCCGGCGCAGTTTTTTATGCGAGAGCGGGATATTCCGCTGCGCCACGTCTTCCAGTAACACGTCCCGGATACCGCAGGCCAGAAGCCGGGGTGTGTCACCGTCAAATAATCCCGGCCACCAGGGTTTCAGGGTATTCACGGCCTCATCCAGCGTGGGCAGATTCAGATAAATGGACAGCGCCTGTCTGGCCTGCGCTTTTTTTGCCGCCAGCTCAGCTTCCCGGGCCGCCTTCTCGGCCAGCTTCTGCTTTTTCACCTTCCATTTTGGTGGCGTGGTGACATTGATGATGGTTTTCCGGCTGCGGACAGGCGTCTCCCCTTCCGTTTTCCGCTTCAGTGTCAGTACCGGTCGCTTCTGCTCTGTCATGCTGTGTTCTGCCTCTGACGAATTATCCTGTTGCGGCCAAAGATACCACACCCGTCACAGTGCCAGAACGCCCAGCACAGCCAGATGACAGGCATAGAACGTCGGGAAAAAATCTCCGGGCCAGAAACGGGGTAATGATTTCCCTGCGCACGACACCAGAGCAACGGTCAGTACCGTCATCATAAGACCGGCCACCGCCGCCGCATCACTGGTGGCAAGGTTAAGCGCCGGAATAACAGCCAGCAGGCAGGCGACCAGCGCCAGACGTTCCGCTCTGTCTTCCGCCCGGTACAGCCTGTGGCTGACTGCCAGCATCAGCAACCCGGCAATGCCGTAACTGGTGCCGGACAAAGGCAACCATACTGCCAGCAATAACATGGCCCCCACAGAACGCCACAGGCTGCGCGTTTCACACCATGTCAGCACCTGTGCCGCAACTGCGAAGGCAAACAGGATATTCCCCTCATACCAGGGAAAGCCGGCCAGATAATATGCGAACTGGGCAATCACTGCCCATCCCCACAGCCGGTTAATGGCCGGTTGCCGGATATGCGCATGACGGGACAGATTCAGCCCCCACACCAGGGCAAACAGTGGAAAGGCTCCACGCCCGGCCAGAAACATCCAGTCCTGCTTAAGCTGGAATATCAGATTGATGTGGTCCAGTACCATCAGCACCAGTGCCACCGTTTTGATGATATCCCGCTGTCCGGGTGACCAGACCAGCAACGACTGCAACCAGGTATCGGTCCGTGCAGCCAGTGAATCGTTACGTGTCGTGTTCTCTGTTGTCATCAGCGTATGTCTTCCTGTATCAGTCTCCGCCCGGGGTTTTCTCTTTCTGCAGGTCACGGACCATATCCCGCCCCATCTGCTGCAGTCGCTCCTGCAGCAGGTTTTCCCGGGCAACCTCCCGGACCGCTTCCCGCTCCCGTTGTGGTTCACGCAGTACACTCTCCGGCAGCGCGGCTTCCCGTTCAGAAGTGACAGCCCGTTCACGCTCCTGCACGGCAATCTCCCTGACAGCCTGCTCTGTTCTGCCGTCCGGCAGGTCAGGTTTGTTCTCTGCCATTTTACGGACAATTTCATCTGCGCGGCGTTCCGTTTCACGGCGGATGGCCTCTTCAGCCTGCCGCTGTGCCAGTACCTCTGCCGTGACCGGTTCGCCATTTCCGGCTCCCGGCTGGACGCTGTTATCCGGAATATCCCCCCACACGCGACCACCGGTGATGGCTCCGGGATTCCACGGACGACCTTCACCGGCGATTCTCACCACCACACCGCTGTCGGGATTATCACGGGCAATCCGGACGCCATCCTGCATATTATCAGCCAGCAGGCTCTCTCCGTTACGGCTGCCCTGCAGGGCCACGAACTGCGCATCCCCGCTGCCTTTCACCCGGCCTTCACCGCTGAATCCCCGCAGCCCGTTTCCGTCATCCGTGGTCAGTGGGTTCAGCCAGATACCTGCTGACCTGCCGTTACGGTCAAACGCCGGCAGTGCCACATACGGCTGCGGATATTTGCGCCCCGGTGCAATAAACCGTGCAGGACTGTCTCCCCCGGCAAGCCCCGCCTGACGAAGAACGGCACGGCCTGCCGCCACGTCCCGCAGCTCCCGCGCCGTACTGAACAGCCGCTCTGCATTCATGACCTCCCGGTCCGGTTTCGGCTCCAGCACATCGTGGGCAGTTCCTTTCTGTACGGCATTGTTGATGGCATCCGTCCAGCCCTGACGGTTATCGGTGTACACCTGCACATGCTGCTTCATACGCGACAGGGCCACGTAGGCTGACTCAAAGCCGGCCATCAGTTTCCGGTTACCTTCCGTGCCTTCAAGCGCGATGGCAAAGGTTTCACTTGCCCCCTGCGCACCGTGGGCGGTGATGGCATAAGCCAGGTCAATATGTTGCTCTGCCCGCTCCCGGGCGGGGCGAATCACCCGGGTCTGCTGTCCGTCCGACAGCGTGACACTGTCACCGGAAACTGCTGTCACCGTCCAGACGCTGTTGGCCACATAACCGCGCTCCCGGTCACTCTTCGTGAAGCGCATCCGGTCACCGGTCCCCACCCGGATGGTGTCCGGAGTGTACAGTGTGACACCTTCAGCCACCGCCTCCCGGGGCGAAATCAGCCGCGTGTTACCTTCCGCATCCTGCAGGGTTATCAGCCCGTCATCCTTACTGATACCGGCAATCCGGTGATACACATTATCCACCAGGACAAGTGCGTCCCGATGTGTCTCCCAGGTGGAGAGACGACGCAGCTCTCCGTCGCGTATATTCGCTGTGTTCAGGACAGGCACCATGACCTGCTCTTTTCCCAGCTCACCGGCCTTTTCCCGTGCATCATGAATCATGCTGTTCAGTACGCGCCGGTCCTCATTCAGGTGCGTGACAATCAGCGTCTGCTCCCGTGCTTCCGGTGTCCTGCCGGTATAGTCGCGGACAATGGCTTCATACAGTGTCATGGGGACATCCGGGAAAGCCTCGCCTTTCAGCATCGCCTTCTGCTGCGCTTCTGCCAGTTTCGCTTCCTGGCTGTGACTGAACTCCGTCACGGAGTGCTCCGGTGCCCATGCGCCCTCCTGACGTGGCACCTGAGACGGTTTCACACTCTCAAGCCCGGACAGTGCCCTTTCCACATCCCGGTTAATCAGGCTGTATACCGCCTCCCGCAGTTCCGGCGTCTGACGCACAATCTCCTTCATGATGACCACATCGGCAGCACTGCGCGTCTGCTGGAGACGGAAAGGCTGACCGGGCGCGATGGCCTGCAGCTGGTCCGTGTCACCACTGGCCACAGCCCGACCTCCACCGGCCGCAATCAGGGCGTATGCCCGTGCCATGTCGGTATTGCCCACCATTGAGCTCTCATCGAGCAGGAACAGCGTGTTGCTGAAATCCGGTGTTTCTCCGCTGCGCTGCTGCAGCTGCGTGTCATGCAGAAATGACGCCAGTGTCTGTGCATCCACGCCAGCGCTGCGCATCTCCCCGACCGCACGGTGCGTGGGCCCCAGCCCCACGACACGGGGACGCTCACTCTCCGGCAGCATGTTCACGGCTGACATCACCGACCGGAACTGTGTGGTCTTACCCACACCGGCATAGCCCTGCACCACCGTGAAACGGTCGGACGTTTCCAGTATCATGCGGGTGGCGGCACGCTGTCCTGATGTCAGTTTCTCCATGAGTTCGCCAGGTACTCTCTCCATCAGCGGCGTGACCGCCTCCTTACCTTCGAGAATATGGCGAAGAATGCTCTTTTCTGCCTCATACGACGCACGGGAAACCAGCAGGCCTGTGCCATAGCCTTTTGCCACATCCACATACAGTAAATCACCGCGTTTTATCTGCGCATTGATTTCCCCTCCCAGTTCAGTAAAACCGGTTCCTTCTGCAGCAAACGACTTCGCCTCTGTCAGCAGGTCCACCATGCTGAAGGCCAGGTTTTTACTTTCCAGCACAGGAAGGGCCAGATGAATGGCCTGCTGTGCCGGCGTGTGAAGCCCGGCTTTCTGCAGACTGATAGCGGTTTCCAGCAATGTCTCACCGGCACGCGCCTTTATCTGCTCAGAAACCACCGTAAAGGAGGGGTGGCGGGCAAGTTTTTCCGCAGTACGGGTTTCATCCAGTGAGGAATACAGCCGGACATCACGACCGCTGCGGGCCAGACCGTTCAGGGTGGCATTGTCCATTGCCATCTGTGTGACGGAGGCAAAAACCGTCGCACTGTCACTGACGGAATGCCCGGGCGTTTCCACCCAGCCGTTCTCCAGCTTCAGTGCCGTGAATGGTGAGTCGCTCACAGGCAGGGAGGCCGGTTCAGCCCGCCCCGGCACAACAACCGTCATCGCATCTTCACTGACGGATGTCACCTGCAGGCGGTCACCACCGGAGACGCGGAGTCCGGGAATTTTCCCTGTCACCCTCAGACGCTCGCCGTCTGCCACCGGCATTTTTTCCGGCCGGAACAGCGACCAGCTGCTGTCCGGGGAGGAAATACGCACCACCTGCGTTTCGCCCTGCGCATCCCGCAGGGTCAGGCTGTGACTCTGCGCCGTCACCCGGTCGATAACATAGCGGTCATGACTGCGTGTCTCCGGGTTCCACTGCTCCATCACCATCCCCGGTCGGTACATATCCCGCAGATAACGGCTCCTGCTGTCCAGCCAGACCGGTGACAGGGCAGTCATGGTCACCTCCGGGTGTCCGAGCACGCCCTGTGTTTTCAGCTCACTGCGAATGGCCTGTGTCAGTATGGCCTGTTCCCGTACCCCGCTGACCTGTGCCACGCTCTCTTCTCCGGCTTTCACGCTGACCGCAAAATCTCCGGCCAGCCGGGCATAGCGGACATTACGGTCCGGTTCACTGATGATGGTTGCCGGTCGCTGTTCTCCCCCCTGCCAGCGATATGTGTTCACCCCGGCATCCTTCATGGCCATCAGTGCACTGCCTGTACCGGTTCGCTGCCCGCTGTCGGTTATCAGAACCTGTACGTTATGACGTGCGGCACCGTCCAGCAGGGTTAACGTCTCTTTCAGGGAGAGTTTTTCGCCCTGGTCGACGATAACGGTACTGCCCGGTGTGAAGGCCATGCCCTCCTGCAGCTGACGACGTCCGGTTATCAGCTCACCGGACAGCCGTTCATCCTGCTTCAGGTTCATCTGCGAGCGACGGTCAGCGGCGATAATCTGCACCTCCCGCCCCTGCTCCCGGGCCATCATGGCCAGTTCAGCCACCCGCTCACGCTGCCCGGCTGCACCGCCCTGCCCGGACACAATGGCCAGCGACGGACGGTCCTGTGCCAGAACACTGACGGCATCGCTGTAACCAGCCGTCCGGGGAACACTTTTCTCCGGATGTATGGTCACCCGGTTCTGTTTCATGATGTCACGACTGAGTGCCCGGACGGACAGCTCATCGAGCACATGAATCCCGGACGTGAACAGCCCCTTCTCACGGTCGAGGGGGATGAGCTGCTCACGGCTGATGGCCTCATCGATACCGGCGCGGGCCCGCTCAATCACACCATTTTCCGGCGGCAGTATGCCGACCGTTCTGGCCAGCACGTCCGTGTACGTGAACTGCACTTTGCGTTCACTTAATCCGGCAATGGCCTGTGTCACCGCCTGCTGCACATCCGGCCCGTCCGGTGAAGCTGGCCCGGGCGTCTGCGTGCGGATCTCCGCACGCTGATCCGCCGCGTCACGATATGCCCGGATGTAGAACCCGGTTTCCTTCAGCGTCTGCATCCACTCGGCCATTTTAATTTCCGGATCGACGTGCTGTTTGGATTTTCGCGTATCCAGCGCCGCCACATCCCGGGATTTCAGCGAGGCATCCTCCCCGACAGCCTCCCGGATAGCCTGTGAACGTCCGGAAAAGGCCTCCACCGGTACGCCCGGCATCTCCCACATACCGTGCTTACCGACCACTTCGGTTTCATAGCCCAGCGCCTCAACCTGCTCTTTCAGTTTTTCCCGGTATAGCCTGCCAAAGGCAATCTGATTAGCGTACACATTCTCAATGAATCCCGTTTTCCCCACTTTGTCACTGCTCAGTGTCTTCCATTCGCCGTTATGCTGCGTGACATTAGCCACCACCGCATGCGTGTGTAACTGTGGTTCCTGATCGCGACTGGTGTCGTGGTTAAACAGTGCCATCACCAGATTACCGGTCAGCACCGTTTCTGACTGTCCGTCCGTCAT
>NZ_PYQM01000072.1:0-8156 GCF_003027595.1 Escherichia sp. 20412-1
GGGCTTCAGACAGAGCCGTTACCAGCCTTGCCTGCCTCAGTAGGCTACAACTAATGGAATAGTTGGTTTTGTATAAGTGATTTATCAAAACAATATGTTGGACGACTTCTTGTCGCACTCGTAAGCCATGAAAGCCGCCACCTCCCTGTGTCCGTCTCTGTAACGAATCTCGCACAGCGATTTTCGTGTCAGATAAGTGAATATCAACAGTGTGAGACACACGATCAACACACACCAGACAAGGGAACTTCGTGGTAGTTTCATGGCCTTCTTCTCCTTGCGCAAAGCGCGGTAAGAGGCTATCCTGATGTGGACTAGACATAGGGATGCCTCGTGGTGGTTAATGAAAATTAACTTACTACGGGGCTATCTTCTTTCTGCCACACAACACGGCAACAAACCACCTTCACGTCATGAGGCAGAAAGCCTCAAGCGCCGGGCACATCATAGCCCATATACCTGCACGCTGACCACACTCACTTTCCCTGAAAATAATCCGCTCATTCAGGCTGTTCACGGGAAATCCGTGTGATTGTTGCCGCATCACGCTGCCTCCCGGAGTTTGTTCGGCACCATCCACCGCTCCATCTCACGGACAGCGTGACCGGCCTCTCTTGCTGCAAGACTGGCTTCCGCAATAACCTGCCAGAACGGCATATCCTGCCACTGCCAGCGTTCCATTCCGGCCAGTGACGGAAAACGCTCGCCCCACTGCCAGAACAGGGTTTCCAGGTCATGCTCTGCCACCCGGTCACTCCAGCGTGCATGCCAGCTTCCGACTGTTTCCGGCGAATGGAATGCCAGTTCGATTTCAGCCTGAGCGACCAGCGCCTGGTACGCACGGGCTTTCTGCTCTGCCTCCCTCGCCTGCTGGCGGCTGTACTTCTGCATGACCAGCGCGGATTTATGGCGACTGCGTTCCCTGACACGAAACCGCACCGACGGGAACAAGCGCTCTGCTGCATCACCGGGAAGGGGAAGGAGGCAGACCTCGCCCTGTGTTTCAATCAGCACATCGATGGCATACAGCCACTGAAGACGGTTGCCGTGCAGTTCTTCTGCGGTCAGGGACGGCATGAAAAATCGCAGGTCAGACAGCGATATCCTGCGGCTTCCGTTCAGACAGCGGAAAAACGCCCCCGCATACGGATATTCAGCCAGCGTGTTACCCTGATGGCGGCGTTTTTCGGTCTCCGCCACCGCCCGCCATGCGGCCTGTTGCTCTGTGCTGAGAGGAACCAGTGCCTGTGAACGTGCGCTCATGCCTGACCTCCTTCCGCCATCAGGATATGGATGATGTCACTGACGCTGTACCCCTGCGCGTCCAGTGACGCCGCCAGTGCCAGTGAATGGCTGACGGCTTCCGGTGCAAACCGCCGCTGTACCTGAACCACCGCAAACGGCTCACCACCGGCATTCACCAGAACCAGCACCCAGACCTGAGAGACATCGCCCGGTGAACATAACGCCAGGTGAAAACGTTCGTGGGCAGGCGTGAAACGGACCTGGACGGGGAAAAATCCGCCAAACTCGCTGCCGTACTCGCCGTTCATCGTCCAGTTGTCCGGCGCATCCAGCTCCCGCATCACGGCGTGTGTCAGCTCACGGCGTTCATCACTTCCGGCAGCCCGGATATCTTCATATTCCTGTGTGTTCATGGTCTGTAATACATTCAGGGTCAGTTCAGTTTTCATCACGGTATCTCCCTTGCTGCCGCCCCGTCTCCGGCGGGGCGGTGTGGTTGTTCATCAGGCGGCATCAGCCAGGTTATCGGTGCGTTCAGTGGCATCCGTCTGTGGGCGTGGTGCACACATCCAGCCAGGCACCCAGCGGTTGTCTTTCATATGGTGCTCTGCATGTTCAGCCGCATCGCCTTTCTTCATCTTCTCCGCGTCCCGTGCAGCACCGGACAGTCCTGCCTCATTCAGGGCTGAGATAATCTGCGGCTTTTTCAGGTGTCCGAAGAAGTTTGCTTTTGTCGGCTGCCACCAGTCGCGCATGTGAAAGCCAATGGCGCTTTCCAGCGAATCCAGCGGACTGCGTGACGTGTGACCATACTCACGGGTCTGAACACCGTGGATGCTGCATGCAGTGCAGAAACTGAGCAGGGACAACAGAACCTCCTGGCTGAGTGACAGGAGCGTCGTCATATCCCGTGCCCATCCCTCCGGTAACAGGGCTGCAAGACGGGCTTTTTCTGCCATCAGCGCCATGAATGCAGCACCTTCCTTCCCCAACGGCGCATCGCTGGTCAGCGAGTAATGCTCACATTCCAGGCGGATTCTGGCGGGATTGCTGTAAGCTCCGCTGCCAAACACATTCAGGCAGAGCGTCCATGCCAGCAGTGCCAGGGATTTGTCCGGCTGCTGCATCAGTGCTGCCTGGACTGCCAGCGTGCGCTCTGATGACATTTTCGTCAGTAGCGGCAGACTGATGTCCTCCACGGGCGCTTTCTCCTGCACCTGTTCCGCACGGTCAGCGTCGTCAGCCACATCATCCTCACTGCGCAACTGCACACCACGCTGGACACACACGTTGCCATAACGCCAGGACACCACCACATCGCTTCCGGCACGCATCTCCGGCGTCCACGCCCTGACCTTCGCCATACAGTCAATCAGCTTCATTTCTGCTTCCAGCAGGTCGGATTCCTCACACTGGTTTTCCAGCGCGTCGTAACGTGCCATCAGTTCGTTCAGGCGTTCTTCTTCCGCCTCCGTCAGCACCGCCTCCGGCTCCGGCAGACTGCGGTATGTTCCGGCATCCTCACGGCAGAAACCGACAGGCTCCATACGTCCGGCGCACCATTCCCAGCCTTCGGCTTCCCGAAGCTGTTCAGCGACAGCCTGGAGTTTTTCCAGCAGGGCAGCATCGAGCGCAACACAGTCCACATAGCCCCCCTCGTCGTCGCTGAACAAATCGGTGCGCAGTTCATCTGGCGAGAAGGCATCAGCCCCCACGAAGCGGAATTTACTGTTCCCTGCCACCGCCACTTCACTTTCGGTCACCAGACGACGAATGGTCTGCACTTCCGGTTTACCGCCCCATCCCGACTGACAGGCGGCTTCAAACACCTGCACCTGACGCGCGGTGTCGTTCTCCAGTGCCAGCGCCTGACAGTGCTCGGTGGTGATGCGGTCTTCTGCCAGCGCATCGAGGATGACAGGCGCAAGGTCTGCCAGTTTCAGCATTCGCTGGACATGGCGGGGTGAATAGCCCAGCAAATCACCGATCTGTGCGGGTGTTTTGCCATCCTGCGCCATTGCGCGGAATCCGGCAATCTGTTCAGCAGGGTGCATATCCCGACGATGACCGTTCTCGGTCATCGATGCAGCCGTCGCCAGTTCCTGCGGAATAATTTTCACGCGGACAGGCCAGTCAGCCGGAATGATGCCACGCTCTGCCAGCATATTGAGTGCTGCCAGTCGGCGACCGCCTGCGGCGACACCGTAACGGTCACCTGGCAGGGCATGAACAACCAGATTCTGTAACAGGCCGACGCCCTTAATGGACTCTGCCAGTTCGCTGACGGACTCCGCAGAATACGGCACCGTGCGCACATTCAGCGGTGACTTAATCAGCGAGGCCAGCGGCACGCTCACCTCCTCCGTCTGCGCCAGCAGGGCAGACAGGGCAGTTTCCTGCGTTTTTGCAGGTTTACGACTGGATTTACGCTCCATTTTTGCCTTAGACTCTGTAACTGACATAGTTAGTACCTCCCAAAACGGTAATAATGATTGTCTGCCGGACGCGTTCCCGTCCGGCACCTCTCTTACTTAAGAATGCCGAAATCACGAATGACATGGTTCATCCAGTACCCGGCACCGTCCTCAAAATTCCAGGTACGCCAGACCATTGTTCCGTTATTACGGACAACCAGGCGAAACTGTTCGCCGTGATCATCCTCGATAAAGACGTTCCGGTACTGTACGGCAACGGCTTCGGCCTGTTCGCGGGTAAAGGAGCCGTCAGGCAGCCCCTGAAGTATTCTGAAATATTCGCTCATCCTCATCTCTCCGGTGATGCCCCGTACAGGACGAGGCGGGGCCGTTGTCACAGTCAGTCGTTCAGAACGGGATATCGTCTGAAAACCCGTAATCGTCACCCTCCGGCGGTTGCGGCTGAGGCTCCGGCTGCGCGGCCTTACGTCCACGGCCTTTCGTTTTTGCGCCACCTTTTTTCGTACCGGCCTCCGCCTGTGGTTCCGGCTGAGGCTGACCGCTGAACTGTTGCCCCTCTTCCGGCTGAGTCTGAGCACCTGCGGCACGTCCCAGCATCTGCATGGTGCCCGTGGTCTTAACAAGAATTTCGGTGACGTAACGGGTGATACCGTTATCTTCCCAGCTACGGGTTCGGAGTTGCCCCTCGATGTAGACCTGCGCGCCCTTGCGCAGATATTCACCTGCCACTTCCGCGAGCTTGCCGAACAGCACCACGCGATGCCATTCTGTCTGCTCCCGCATCTCCCCCGTCTGTTTGTCACGCCAGCTTTCTGACGTGGCCACCTGCAGGTTTGCCACTGCGCCCCCGTTGGGGATGTAACGGACTTCCGGATCTTTTCCCAGACGACCGACAAGAATGACCTTGTTAATTCCACGAACTGCCATGATGTGTCTCCTTCTGTTGATGTTTTCAGCCCCCATCATCTGTTGAGTTTCGGGAGCCGCGGTTTTGACGTTTTGCGGGGACCTGCCTTTTGTTCCCTCCGGTATTCACCATCACCTGTTTGAGAACCTTCGCCGCAAGGGGCATCACTGCCACGGCCTGACGCACCTGTCCTGGGCAGAACGCAAAATTTTTTACCGGGTTTTGGGTAAAAAATTTTGTGGGCTGTTCATTTACCCTGGACAGTCAGTGCGGCAGGTTGTGGCTGTATCAGCCCCCGGCGACAGGGGCTTAAACAGGTGAATGGCACCGGACACAACAACGGGCAGGGACCCGCCGCAACGACGTGAAGCGCGGTTTGCGAAACGGCGTTGCGCCTTACATCCCGGCGGCCTTTTGCCGGGATGCCAGGAGCGCAGGCCACGGCGCGACAGAGGCGGCGCGACCGGAACGGTCGCTGCAAGCCCGGGGTTTTCACGCATCGGACCGTAGCGACAGCCCGAAACCGCGCCAGCGGGTTCGGCGGAGACTGGCAGGTGCGCCAGCAGCTGCCTGTCGGAGTCGGGCCTGACGACCGGATGCCGCCAGGCAGCCGGGAGCCGAAGGTGCGCCCGGCAGACGGGACAACACTGCAGTAGTCAGAATCAGAGCAGCAGGAAAAAGAAGAACAGTAGCAGTAGCAGGAACAACAACATCAGTAACAGACAAATGACAGGCATGAAGAAACAGAAGCCCCCATCAGAACGTCCGCGTAATGAAAGGGGCGGCGCGTGAGCGCGGCCCCTTTCAGCGCCACCGGCGCGCGGTCTTTTCCCGGCGCGGGCAGACGGGCATTTATCCCCCCGCCTGCCCGGAGTCATCAGGCACGCAGACGAATAATCATCGTCGGAACACGGGTATAAGCAAACGTGCCGCGCGGCAGCTCCTCGCGGACGTCAGAAAACGGTAACAGCTTCTCCTGCTGGCGCGGCCCGTTCAGACAGACGGCAACCAGCACGCCACCCGGACGCAACAGGGAAAAGGCCCGCAGGATATGCCGGATATCCTGCCCGTGGCTGAACGGCGGATTCATGATAACCCGGCTGTAATACTGCACCGGCTGCCATTCCATGAAGTCGCCACACTGAACCCTGACACCGTTAAAATTTTCCCGCAGATACCGGACCAGCCCGCTGTTGATTTCCACCGCATCACACATGGCCCCCGGCGCGGTATCCCGAATCGCCCGCAGTATGGCCCCGGTGCCGGCAGAGGGTTCCAGAATGTGATCACGGTTGCTGATCTCCGCCAGCGTCACCAGGCGATCACAGACCGGTGCAGGAGTCACAAAAAGCTGAGATTCAGCCCGGATTTCAGCAACCGGCGCGGCGTTATCCAGCCTTGCGCGCATCAGCCGGATACGTTCTTTTAACTGACTGTGCATGTCATTATCTCCGTCATCCCCCGGGGATTTCCCGGGGGGATATACCTTATTTCTGTGGGATTTCCGTAATTTTCATGTCGGTGATATACACATTCACCAGACGGAAATTATTGTCCATTGTGCGGCGGTAGCGGTATGCCCCGTGGTCTTCTGCTTCTGCCACACTGCGCACGGCCTTACAGTCCCGGGGCAGGGCGGCCCACTGTGCCTTTGTCATTTCCCGGAAACCCTCCCCCGGATAGTTGACTACCGGCGGACGCTTCGCGGCCTGACTGGCGACGGCAGCCTCTTCTGCCGATGGTGCTTTGTAGTCCGTGATGCGATCGGGCGTCACTTTCATCGTGCCGCTGTACCCGAGGAAACTGTAATTCGGCGTTGTGACTGAACTCACCACCCCGTTACTTTTGTTCACACGGATGATGGTCAGCCACTCGCCCCGGCTGAAAACCTGTCCGCCCGGCTCAAAATCCTGTGTCCGGGTAACCACGCCGCCGCTTTCGTCCAGCATGGCACGCTCATAGATCAGGCGGTTCTGATAGTGGTTAACCCAGCGTTGTTGATGCTGAATCTGCCGTTCATGACAGCGGATCGCAATTTCGCGGGCCTGCTCCGTGGTGATGATGTCATCATCCAGGGCCGACCATAACGATCGACTTCCTTCATACTGGCTTTTTTCTGCCGGGCGCGGATACGTATCCAGCGGGAAACAGGCGCTGATATGGTCATGACTGCTGATGAGTTTTGCCATATTCAGATCCAGCGATTCAGCCCGCCACATCGTCAGATATTTCTGCGACTGCGCGATGGTCTTTTCAGCCTTGCGCAAATCAGCTTCGATTTTTTTGATACGACGCCAGCGAACGTCCGGACGTTCTTTATACTTCGCGTGAAGCAGTGCCGACCGCGCCCGCTCCTCCCAGTATTCCGCACGTTCAAAGAGCATCACGGCACGTTTCATACCGTTTTCAATACGCTGCGCATCACGACGGGCACGGCGTTCGCTGTGATGCCCCACAAGAATGGGCTGGCCGGGCGGGATCATCGCGGCCAGTCTTTCCACTTCATCAAGTGCCTGTGCGGATTCACTGGCCCGCTTCCCACTGTATCCGGTAAACCGCTCCGCCCGAGCTTCCTGACGTTCAGCGAGCGTGCTGTCTTCATCCTCAATCTCTCCGGCAAGTGAGAGGAGCACATCTTCCCGGTCCGGCGTCCAGGCCGGCGCCACAAACAGCGCCTGTTTTGGTGCCCAGCGAAAACCGGCATCATGCACTTTTTTATACGTCTCCGGGTCAAGACGTGACACGGCATACAGGCGCAGTTTGTTGTCATCCGGTGAGTAGGTCGCGCGGTACATCTGCACAGGGCTGGCGGCTTCCGGGGCGGTCATGGTGATTGCTGCTAATGTCATAAAATGTTCTCCTTCCGTCTGTTGCCGCCCCTCGCGGGGCGGCTCACCTCATCAGTTAAAAGCGCGTTTCAGTTCGAGTGTGCGGAGCACCTGCCCGAAGGCCGTGTTTTTCATGGCGGGGATGTGTACACCACGCCCCCGGCGAAAACTCCGGGCAATGTGTCGCCCGAAGGCTTTCAGCACGGGGTCAATTTCCGGCGCGGGGATGTCTTCGCGTCTGAAACGGGGATGACGGCGGGGCTTTACAGCCGCTGCGGAAGGTGAAACAATACTTACTGTCATAATTTAGCCTCTTATGACGATTGACTGGAGCCGCAAAAACTGTTCGTGCAGTCTCTGCGGCATGGATTAAGCAGGTCCCTGACCTGCTTTTTTCATATCTGCATCTGACGCTTTCCGGTGTTTTCCTCCTTCTGTTCCTGCGTTCTCATTACCTGTCAGCCGGATGACTGACAGAACAAATAAATGCGTATTGCCGGAGCCTGAAATAAATCCTGATTTTTAAAGAACATCACCCGTTGAGTTTCGGGAGCCGCAGTTTTGACGTTTCGCGGGAACCTGCTGCTGTATTCCCTGTGGTATGAACTTCACCCGTTTGAGAACCTTCGCCGCAAGGGGCATCACTGCCACGGCCTGACGCACCTGTCCTGGGCAGAACGCAAAATTTTTTACCGGGTTTTGGGTAAAAAATTTTGTGGGCTGTTCATTTACCCTGGACAG
>NZ_PYQM01000073.1:0-7920 GCF_003027595.1 Escherichia sp. 20412-1
AACCAGTTGAGCGGATTCGCGTTTAAACTCTGCGCTGAAATTTCTTTTTTTCATTGGAGCACCTGTGTTGTTCTGAGGTGAGCATATCACCTCTGTTCAGGTGGCCAAATTTAGTGTGCCACTACATGAGTAAAAGGAGAGAGAGCCGAATGGGAGATAATTCGGCTCTCTGTATCATTTTCTTGCAGTCAGCTTTTACTGCCCGAGAGAAGACAAGCAGATTTAGCTGGCGCACAAGATTTAATCAAGGTGTGTTCAATGGCTTCGCATGATTTGAGTGTTTTTTTGGAAGAGTTCGGGGCAACGGTTAATTTGACGTTGCCTGGTATTGTGTCCGAAAAAGAACGGCTTTTACTCAAGCTGCTAATGGAGGGGATGTCGGTTACAGAAATCTCACAGTACAGAAATCGTAGTGCAAAGACAATTTCACATCAAAAGAAGCAACTGTATGAGAAATTAGGCATCCAGAGCGATATTACCTTCTGGCGAGATATCTTTTTCCAATATCATCCGCAGGTTACGACGGGGGCAGGAAATAAAAATAATTTTTATATTCCTGACAACCGTTGTCACCATATTGTCACACCTGAGGCAATCAGTCTGGCGCTGGAAAACCATGAATTCAAACCGTGGATCCAACCTGTTTTCTGCGCACAGACAGGGGTACTGACTGGCTGTGAAGTGCTGGTTCGCTGGGAGCATCCGCAAACGGGAATTATTCCTCCGGATCAGTTTATTCCTCTGGCGGAATCATCCGGCTTGATTGTGATAATGACCCGTCAGTTGATGAAACAAACCGCGGATATTCTGGCACCAGTAAAACATTTGCTGCCGGATAATTTCCATATTGGTATTAACGTGTCCGCGGGTTGTTTCCTGGCATCCGGGTTTGAAAAGGAGTGTCTGAACCTGGTTAAGAAATTAGGCAACGATAAAATCAAACTGGTTCTCGAGTTGACGGAACGTAACCCAATTCCGGTAACGCCAGAAGCCAGAGCGATTTTTGACAGCCTGCATCGCCATAACATCACATTTGCTCTGGACGATTTTGGTACTGGTTATGCGACCTATCGTTACTTGCAGGCGTTCCCGGTCGATTTTATTAAGATCGATAAGTCGTTTGTGCAAATGGCCAGTGTGGACGAAATCTCCGGCCATATTGTGGATAATATTGTCGAACTGGCACGTAAGCCTGGTCTTAATATTGTGGCGGAAGGGGTTGAAACTCAGGAGCAGGCGGATTTAATGATCGGCAAAGGCGTTCACTTTTTGCAGGGCTATTTGTTCTCCCCGCCAGTACCGGGTGATAAATTTATCTCTGAATGGGTAATGAAAGCGGGTGGTTGATATAAGCCGCAGTTCAGAGTGCATCGGGAGAGTGCCGGGTATTAATTCTCCCGATGCAGTAAATCCTGATAGATCCTTGTTAATATGCCATTTGGCGCAAATTGTTTTTTAATCCACTGCGTCACCTGACCCGTTGCGGAGTGCTGGGTTGCCAGTAACATGCGCGAATCCTGGCGCGGGTTATGAATTTGGCGGGTAACCAGCAGTGATTGCGCCATCGCTTCGCGAACCATGTAATCCGGCAAAAAACCAATCCCTTCGCCCAGAATCTGGCACTGACATTTGGTGTTGAAATCTGGCACCAGAATCGATTCCTGACCGTGTAGCAACCAGCCCACTTTTTTATTAATCGTATGTGCGGTGTCTTCCACCATGATATTGGGATAGAGACGTAACTGACTTTCAGCGATTGGCTCCGGCATGAAGGCTAACGGATGAGCCGGGGCGATGGCAAAGGCCCAGCGAATCGCACCAATCTCGGTGTAATCAATACCGCCACCGTCCAGTAGCGTATCGGGCGCGCCAATGGCGATATTCGCCTGGTTATTGATAATCGCGTCCCAGACACCGTTATACACTTCGGTGGTGACGGTAATCTGGCAGGTGGGAAATTGCTTTTTCAGTACCTGCAATAAGCGTGCGGTGTGTTTGGGTGTATAAAGTAGCTGATTAATACAAATGCGTACCCGCGCTTCTATGCCTTGCGAAATAGTATCGATACTGCGTTTAATAGCGTGAAAATCATTCAGCAGGTCGGTGGCCTTGCGGAAAAAATAGCGCCCGGATTCCGTTAGCTCAATGCTGCGGGTGTTGCGGGTAAACAGCACCACATCTAACCCCGTTTCCATTCGCTTGATGGTGTAGCTAATGGCGGAAGTCGTTAAACCCAACTCTTCTGCGGCTTTACTGAAGCTGCCAAAACGTGCAGCGGTAGTAAACGCCAGCAGATTTTCTTCGGTAAAAATTGAGTTCATTAAACCATTCCCGCCATTTTCTAATATGAATTTCTCCAGCCATGACTGTAGAGGTATCTATTAAAGATAGATAATCATTTTTGAATAACTTTTAACACCCGCCGCTTTTGGTTGTCGCTTCGCTTAATTTTTGTCCGCTATATTCTGAAATTATCCCCACGCAATTACCCGCCAGAAAACCCAGTAGCGTTACTGTCCAGTTCATCCCGCTGGCAAAAAACAGCGTCATGCCAAGAAATCCACCGGGAATGAATGACAGTAACCAGAAACGCCCTTGCCAGACCACCACCGCCGAGAAGGGAATGGTGGTAATCACGCTTGCCCAGAATCCGGAAAGCCCACTCACAGAGGCCAGCCAGCCGGAAGCCAGTGCAGCGAAAAATGCCCACACCATCCCGGAATAATTGACTGCCAGACTCTTGATAAACCCCGATTTACCGCCGCCTGCGGCATAAAAACTGCAAAAGGCGACGAAGCCTGTTGTTCCTAATAAATCCCATCCTTGAGAAAGCCCGACATGTGAAGACACTAACTGCCAAAGCCCTGCACAAATACCGACGGTAATACCCGTTGCAGTGAGTCCGTTCATCTTGTTCTCCTCTGGTTAGACGTGGACGGAAGCTGTTAATACATATGCAGACTATAGAGAAATAAAACCTGATTGAGTGAAAGGGTATGGGGAGAAAAAGATAAATATTGCACTGGCGCACACTGCTAAAAGATTGTTGAGCATCATTCAACAAAAAGACGGAATACAGCGAATTAAATTTAAGCAGGTTCTTTTGGTTGAGTTTCGTTGCTATTCTCAATTCATCGAAAACAGCCACAAAAACCAGGGGAATGTGAATGAGTATAAAAAATCTACCTGCCGACTATTTATTGGCTGCCCTACAAGGTGATATCGATAAATTAAAAACCTGCCTTGCGCTGGGTGTCGATATTAATACCTGCGATCGCCAGGGGAAAACGGCAATTACGCTGGCAAGTTTATATCAGCAATATGCATGTGTGCAGGCGTTAATTGATGCCGGTGCAGATATTAACAAACAAGATCATACCTGCTTAAATCCTTTTTTAATGAGTTGCCTGAACGATGATTTAACGCTACTACGAATTATTTTACCGGCTAAACCCGATCTTAATTGCGTCACCCGTTTTGGCGGTGTCGGCCTGACGCCAGCCTGTGAAAAAGGCCATTTAAGTATTGTGAAAGAGCTTTTGACGCATACGGATATTAACGTCAACCAGACCAATCATGTTGGCTGGACGCCGCTACTGGAAGCGATTGTGCTTAATGATGGCGGGATTAAACAACAGGCGATTGTCCAGTTATTACTGGAACACGGTGCCAGCCCGCATCTGACTGATAAATATGGCAAAACACCGCTGGAACTGGCGCGGGAACGCGGTTTTGAAGAGATTGCGCAGTTGCTGATTGCCGCAGGCGCATAAACCGGGAGGTTTGCTATCGACACACCAGAAAGACGGTGTGTGTGGGCGCTAACTGCGGATGCGGATTTTCTGGCGCAGCGGGGAGAAGGTCAGGTTGAACAGGTCTTTGCCAGAGCGATAAACATTGCACTCCCGGCTCACCAACAGTTGCTGACGCTACTTTGTGAAGAGTACGACAATGCGCCAAACAGTTGTCGGTTGGCACTCACTCACTTTGATGGTCTGTTCCGTCATGGCGATAAGGTTCAGTTTGACGATCACGGGATTACGGTTGGTCAACATATTCATATAGATAAGCGTTGTTGCCAGCGTTGGCTGTCTCCAGTACTGCAATTGACCACTGAGAATTTCCACTTTATCGCCTGGCAACAGTGGCACGACATTATTCATCAGCATCTGGGGGAAAATGAAACCCTGTTTAATTATTGCGGTGATAATCCGTTTTATCAGGCGTTAAATAAAGAATTACAGATTAAAAGACGTCGTGTAATTCAGGCATTAAGCGATAAACAAAATATCGCATCAGCGGTCGCTAACATGATGGGGTTAGGGATTGGTCTGACACCTTCAGCCGATGATTATTTAACAGGTCTGGCGCTTGTTTTATTTATTTCCGGACATCCGGCAGAAAAATACAAAGGGGAATTTTATCGCGGCCTGCAATGCGGCAGAAATAACACTACGTTATTAAGTGCCATAACGTTAGAAGCGGCATTGCAACAACGTTGTCGGGAAAATATTCATTATTTTATTTACGACATTATTTATGGCGTCCCTGGGAACTCAACTCAGGCAATAGAAAAGATTAAACATATTGGCTCCAGTTCCGGCTGCGACATGCTGTATGGCATGGCCGATGGTTGTGCGCTGAGCCAAACCTACGGAGGGAATTATGTCAGTTAAAATAGTCATTAAACCGAATACCTATTTTGATTCTGTCTCGCTGATGTCCATCTCCACGCGCGCAAATAAACTCGACGGCGTCGAGCAGGCATTTGTGGCGATGGCGACCGAAATGAACAAAGGCGTGTTGAAAAATTTAGGGCTGCTGACGCCGGAGCTGGAACAGGCCAAAAACGGCGACCTGATGATTGTCATCAACGGCAAACCAGACGCAGACAACGAGCAGTTGCTGGCGGAGATTGAAGAACTGTTCAACAGCAAAGCGCAAAGCGGCTCGCATGAGGCGCGTTACGCCACCCTTGCCAGCGCCAAAAAGCATATCCCGGAAAGTAACCTGGCAGTGATTTCTGTCAATGGCCTGTTTGCCGCGCGCGAAGCGCGTCAGGCGCTGCAAAACGACCTCAACGTGATGCTGTTCTCCGATAACGTCTCAGTTGAAGATGAACTGGCGCTCAAGCAACTCGCTCACGAAAAAGGGCTGTTGATGATGGGGCCGGACTGCGGCACGGCGATTATCAACGGCGCGGCGCTCTGTTTTGGTAACGCCGTGCGTCGCGGCAACATCGGTATTGTTGGTGCATCCGGCACCGGCAGCCAGGAACTGAGCGTCCGTATCCATGAATTTGGTGGCGGCGTTTCGCAACTGATCGGCACCGGTGGGCGCGACCTGAGCGAGAAAATTGGCGGTCTGATGATGCTCGATGCCATCGGAATGCTGGAAAACGATCCGCAAACTGAAATCATCGCGCTGATCTCCAAACCGCCTGCGCCTGCGGTGGCTCGCAAAGTGCTGGAACGTGCGCGCGCCTGCCGCAAGCCGGTGGTGGTTTGCTTCCTCGGTCGTGGTGAAACACCAGTGGATGAGCAGGGGCTACAGTTTGCCCGCGGCAGCAAAGAGGCGGCGCTGAAAGCGGTAATGCTCTCCGGCGTGAAACAAGAACATCTCGACCTGCATACCCTGAACCAGCCGTTGATTGCTGATGTCCGTGCGCGTCTGCAACCACAACAGAAATACATTCGTGGACTGTTCTGCGGCGGCACGCTGTGTGACGAAACCATGTTCGCGGTGATGGAAAAACATGGCGATGTTTATAGCAACATCCAGCCCGATCCGGAATTCCGCCTGCAAGATATCAACCGCAGCATCAAACACACCTTCCTCGACTTTGGCGATGACGACTTCACCAACGGCAAGCCGCACCCGATGATTGACCCGACCAACCGTATCAGCCGCTTGATCGAAGAAGCGCGCGATCCAGGAGTGGCGGTGATCGTGATGGATTTCGTGCTCGGATTTGGATCGCATGAAGATCCGGTCGGCTCCACCCTCGATGCGATCAAAGAAGCGAAAGCGATCGCCGCAGCCGAAGGCCGTGAGTTGATCATTCTCGCCTATGTACTGGGCACCGATCTTGATACGCCATCGTTAGCACAACAAAGCCAGATGCTGCTTGATGCCGGGGTAATTCTGGCCAGTAGCAGCACCAATACCGGATTGCTGGCGCGTGAATTTATCTGCAAAGGGGAGGAAGCCTGATGAGCCAGTCACTGTTTAGCCAACCGTTGAACGTTATTAACGTCGGCATCGCCATGTTTAGCGATGATCTAAAAAAGCAGCATGTAGAAGTGACCCAGCTCGACTGGACGCCGCCGGGACAGGGCAATATGCAGGTGGTACAGGCGCTGGACAACATTGCTGATTCGCCGCTGGCGGACAAAATCGCTGCCGCTAACCAGCAGGCGCTGGAGCGCATTACCCAGTCGCATCCGGTACTGATTGGTTTTGATCAGGCGATTAACGTGGTGCCGGGCATGACGGCGAAAACCATTCTTCACGCCGGGCCGCCGGTTACCTGGGAAAAAATGTGCGGCGCGATGAAAGGTGCGGTCACCGGGGCGCTGGTGTTTGAAGGGCTGGCGAAAGATCTCGATGAGGCGGCTGAACTGGCGGCTTCCGGGGAGATCACTTTCTCGCCGTGCCACGAACACGACTGTGTGGGATCGATGGCGGGCGTTACCTCTGCCTCGATGTTTATGCACATCGTGAAAAACAAAACCTACGGCAACATCGCTTACACCAACATGAGCGAGCAGATGGCGAAGATTTTGCGTATGGGCGCTAACGACCAGAGCGTGATTGACCGCCTCAACTGGATGCGCGATGTGCAGGGGCCAATGCTGCGCGACGCGATGAAAATTATCGGTGAGATCGATCTGCGCTTAATGCTGGCGCAAGCGCTGCATATGGGCGATGAGTGTCATAACCGCAATAACGCCGGGACGACTCTGCTGATTCAGGCGCTGACGCCGGGGATTATTCAGGCAGGCTATTCCGTCGAACAACAGCGCGAAGTGTTTGAGTTTGTCGCCAGCAGCGATTATTTCTCCGGCCCGACGTGGATGGCAATGTGTAAAGCGGCGATGGATGCGGCGCACGGCATTGAATACAGCACCGTAGTGACCACGATGGCGCGTAACGGCGTCGAGTTCGGCCTGCGGGTCAGCGGATTACCGGGGCAATGGTTTACCGGCCCGGCGCAGCAGGTCATCGGGCCGATGTTTGCCGGTTATAAGCCGGAAGATTCGGGGCTGGATATTGGAGACAGTGCTATTACCGAAACTTATGGCATTGGTGGATTTGCTATGGCGACCGCACCTGCAATCGTCGCGCTGGTGGGCGGCACGGTGGAAGAGGCTATAGATTTCTCCCGTCAGATGCGTGAAATCACCCTCGGTGAAAACCCTAACGTCACCATTCCGCTGCTGGGTTTTATGGGCGTGCCATCGGCTATCGACATCACCCGTGTGGGTAGCAGCGGCATTCTGCCGGTGATCAACACCGCCATCGCTCATAAAGATGCAGGCGTCGGTATGATTGGCGCGGGCATTGTGCATCCACCATTCGCCTGCTTCGAGAAAGCCATTCTTGGCTGGTGCGAACGTTACGGCGTTTGACTTACATGTTTATGCCGGATGCGGCGAGAACGCCTTATCCGGCCTACGAATGGTGCAAGAATCTGTAGGCCTGATAAGACGCGCGAGCGTCGCATCAGGCATTTGTCACCATTGCCGGATGCGGCGTGAATGCCTTATCCGGCCTACGAATGGTGCAAGAATCTGTAGGCCTGATAAGACGCGCGAGCGTCGCATCAGGCATTTGTCACCATTGCCGGATGCGGCGAGAACGCCTTATCCGGCCTACGAATGGTGCAAGAATCTGTAGGCCTGATAAGACGCGCGAGCG
>NZ_PYQM01000074.1:0-7517 GCF_003027595.1 Escherichia sp. 20412-1
CGTCTGCGTTTCTCCGGTCCTAAGACATCAATCATCTGTTCTCCAATGACTAGTCTAAAAACTAGTATTAAGACTATCACTTATTTAAGTGATATTGGTTGTCTGGAGATTCTGGGGGCTAGTCTACTCATCCAGAATAAAATCTATTTTTTCATTTTCTGATTTATGCATAGTGTTTTCTCTGTCTTTCCTGATACGCCTGACATTCAACGCACAACGTCACACCGTGAAATATTTTCCGCCGGGCTTCCGGAACAGGATTTCCGCATGCTTCACAGAGATAAACAGGAATACCATGAACATTTATTTTCTGGCGTATCCGGTTTATTCCTGTCATGGTCAGTTGTTCTGTCACTGAATATGCTTCATCGGCTTCATCACTCACGGAATATTCCTCCCGACATGTTCTGACACGCTACCGCCCGTCCCTTTTCACGCACAGGGCACTCGTTTTACAGGCAGATTTTGAATACAGAAAGCCCGCCGGCATTGCCGGCTGATATACAACTTCAGGGCCAGTTAATTAATGCGTGGTTTTCCCCACGCAGACGGTTTAATAACAAAAAACACGCTGGATGGCTGATGATAAACATCCTGATTATCAATATAAGGCGCTATCCATAATGCTGCCGTCTGCTCACCCGTTCTTAGCGGACGGGGAGGTGTTACCGGCGCAACTGAACTGACCGGAACAACCGTTTTCACTTCCCGGGCAGCCGTAAACAACGGACGTGGTGCCAGCAGTTTCTGCTCCGGAAGTGCCATCACCGCAGGTCTGCTGCCGGACGGAGTGGTCGCGGTGACGGTCTGCACCGGCATTGTCCGGAAGTTCCCTTCAGCCAGGCGCGGCAGTGATGCCGCAACCGGCTTTGCGTCTGCAGCCTGCTCCATCTTTTTGGCTTTTTCATTGGCCTGCTCCATCGTCATACAGGTATCGGATGTGGTGGCATCACACTCAAAATCAGAGTTTGTTCCGGCACAGCCGGAAAGTAATAAGGTCCCCAGCAGAGGAATAAATAAAGAAATCTGTTTCATTGTCCCTCACCTTTCTCATCGCAGTTCACAAAATCATTCTTCAAATCCCTGACCGTACAGGTTTTTACAATGTCAGGATTTTCAAAAACCGTATTCCGTGATGATTTATAAACATATGCCACAATGCGTTTCCCACCCGCATCAGGTTCTGGTGCACTGACTTCACATAACGGAGGTGTTATTCCGGACTCATACAGCACCGGATAATTTATTTTTTTGACGCTGCCATCAGAAACCAGCTTATTCATCGAAGGGTTCCTTATATTTCTGAATAATTCTGTCGATTAGTTCTTTCACCGGAACAGATTTTCCGCCACCGGATTGTCCGGCAACCACAATATGCCCCGGAGAAGAAAATAAACGCATCGACATTCCCTCCTTCATCACACCGACAGCAGCCATATTAAAATTGTGCGGCACTGATTCAGGACTGAATTTCTCCGGTGCAGGAAGTACGATTCTTGTGGCGCAGTTACTGAGAACAGCATGAATAAAATCATCTGACACGGTTTTACCCGGCACAGAGAGGGCTGTAATAACATTAATATTACGCATGTTCATTTTTATCTCCGTTGTTTCTGTTTGTTCTGTCATCAGGAAGATAAACAGGGCATTTCCTGATTTTTCCCGGCAGGGAAGCGTCTTCCGTATAAACTTCCTTCAGTCGTTCATCTGCGGTTCCCACCCGGACACATTTCATTTTTCCGGGCCATATCATCGGATATTTCCCGGTGCCTGCCGCAAACGACATATACATAAGTGCCAGCGTTGCCCAGAATGCGGTGACCAGTTGCATCAGTGACCGGTCAGTCTCTCTGACATAATCTGCAGCATCAGCAGCACGGTAACGGCAGATTTTCTCTTCTGCTCCTGGAAGATCATGCAGAGAAGGAAAACATTCTCTTACAGGAAACTGCCCGGCAGGGGCTGTTTGTCTTACGAAGTCAATTTCCTGAACCAGTAATTTTCCTGGTGTGGTGTTGTCCTTCCATAAAACAAATAACGCCATCAGGGCCATTGTTGCCAGCGGCCAGATAACCACAAACCTGACGACCCACAGCAGCCAGCGAACGACAAACGCCACACGGAATGTCAGTGCATCACCCGCCATTTCCTCCCTCCTTGCCAGCATCCCCGCCCTGCGGGTTCTTGTCTCCGGACATAAACTGCTGCGGATTCAGGTTGCCCAGCTGTTTCAGCATCTGGTCGGTGTTAAAACCGTTCAGGTGGCTTTCTGCCGAGGGAGGATTCGGCACAGGGCTTTCCGGGTTACCCTCTTCCGCTGTACTCTGTGACTGCTCCAGCGCCATTTCCTCCACGGTTTTCAGCTGGAAGCCATCCTGGAACACCACCGTCACTTCATTGCCCGCACCAATCGGTATCACCGGGTGATACTGTTCAGCACGTTTGATGTAGTAGTCACTGAGCGTCTGTGCCGCTTTCGATGCGCCGCCGCCGATACCCATTTTCAGGACATCGCCGGCCCCGTAAGCGGCAGTGGCACCCAGCCCGACAGCCGGCTGGGAGGCACGCTCCATTCCCTGACCGATACCATCAACAAATCCCGCGCCCCATGCCCAGCCGAGGATTTTGCCGTTACGCATCACCACTTCGCCCTTGATACCGTTTTTACCCCGGAAGCTGACATGCCCCTTAATCGGCATATCAATGGTTTTTCCGTCCTTCAGGCAGCTGATATTGCGGGTGCGTACAATGGCACGTTCACTGGAGACATCCCCCCAGGCTTCCAGACCCACAAAACATCCCGTTGCGTCATACGTTTTGCTGTTCGGCATTTCCACCAGGCCGGTGATACGCAACTGCATCGGTACCGTGGATTCATTACCGGTGACTGAGGCATTGGCATCCGCCCCTTCAATCAGCATGGCTTTCGCAAAACTTCCTGACGGGATATACGGCAGGGAGGGACCTTTCCTGGTGGTACTGCCGTAACTGAATGTTTTACGCTGAATACGGTTAGGCACCGGCACAGACTGGTACGTCACCTGTGGTGGTGGCGTGACTCCATTACCGGGATAAAACGCCGTCGGCGGTGGAACAGCAACGCTGCCCTGCGGCGGGAATGTCGCCGGAACATTACCCGGCTGAGGTTCGCCTTCCGGGCCGGGCGGTGAGGCTGGCGTCTGCGGTACTGGCTCACCGGTCGCGGTGACGGGATTTGCACCCAGGGCTTTTACCTGCTCTGCCAGGGCGGCATTGTCCTGTCCCAGCTTTTCAATACGACGCTGGTCATCACCACGCTGTTTGTTCAGGACATCCAGTTCACGACGGATTTCCTCATACTGCTTCTGCATCTGCGCTGCCGTCACCTGCATCTCTGTGGTGGCATGCTGACGCACCTTGTCATCAAAGGTCGTATCCACTACACCGGTCATATCCGGCACAGGCTCCTGTTCAGCCACGGCCTCACCGTTACCGGACATGTCCACATCAGACAGATACAGTGCACCACCAATCGCGGAGGCTGCACCGACAACCACAATCCCCAGCCACAGGTACTGCTTGCGTTTCACAATGGTATT
Source organism: Escherichia sp. 20412-1 (assembly GCF_003027595.1). Lineage (NCBI taxonomy): Bacteria > Pseudomonadati > Pseudomonadota > Gammaproteobacteria > Enterobacterales > Enterobacteriaceae > Escherichia > Escherichia sp. 20412-1. The sequence goes on from NZ_PYQM01000074.1 coordinate 3,579, forward strand.
GATACTGGCCATCAGTTGCCCTCCCCGTCACGGATGACATACACATCCATGCGCGCACCTGCCAGTAACTGGCTGGCAGGCTGGCTGAACATCACGGCGCGGGTTCCCGGCTGCCAGAAGTCACTTTCCCGGATATTCAGGGCAGACAGCGTTTTATTTTCCACGGCAAAGCGGACCATCTTCAGGTGATTCCCCGTCCATACCGCATCCGCCACTGAAGACAGCCCCGCCGGGGCCTGCAGGGTTTCTTTTGTCACCGGGACCTGATACCAGCCTGCGGGTAATTTTCCGCCACGGACGGCCTGGCTGATGGTCACAAGCAGGGATTCGTAAGGCGTGGACGTTTCCCACGCACCGGCTTCTTCTCCGGTTCCGCGCAGGTCACTGACCAGCTGAATGGTACGCCCCGCGCCTTCACGGGGAACGGCCTGAATGGAAAGATTCAGACCACGTTCTGTTTCCAGAATGAAGGTAAAGGGCTTTTTGTTGACGGTGGCCACCACCACACCGCCGGAGGCGGTCTGCTCATTATTGGTCAGGGCACCATCCAGACTGTTCACGGCGATAATCCGGTCACCGGGAACGGTAAACAGATTCGGACTGGTATTGCTGATGGCAATACTGGCCTGACCACCGTTCACCATTGGCACCACGGTGGGGGCCAGCGTACCGTTTGCGGCCATCACGCTGCAGGAAAAAAACAGGCTGCCGAATATTATTGCCGTATTATTTTTTCTCATCGTCTGTTTCCCCGAAATTATCCAGCCAGGTCACCCCGTTTTCCCGCTTCAGAATAAGGATGTAATGTTTGATATCAGTGAAAGGTTTTGAATCACCAATCCAGGTTTTAAGCACACCACGAATTTCCACACGACCATACTGAGGCCAGACACGGACACTGGTCTGGAAAAAGGCTGAGTTCACGTTATCGTTTTTAATACGCTTCGCTTCTTCAGCCAGAATAACTTTCATCTGGTTCTGTGCACCCGGACGGATATATTGCAGAAGTGCCTGATGTGAGGCATCGACGGTTTCTGATGAAACATTCAGACGGAGGGCAATAAATGACAGCGCCATCTGCTGTAAATAAGAGGCATCGGCACTGTTCTGTGACACGGCAAAGGGCACATTAAATCCCATGGGGGTCACAGCAGTGCGTTGCTCATTCTGAAGACGGTAGTTATTTATCCCCTGAATGACGTTAACAGAGAGGCTGAGAACAATAAGCACTGACATAAATATAAAGGCGATGGCCATTACACGACTGGTACTTAAACGGGCACCGTGTTCCATATAACAATCCTGGTATCAGTTCTATTTAATCCACTGCCGGAAACACGAATCAGGAACATTATGAAAAATACCGCGCAGCAGGGCTGTTGGCATATACCAGTAAATCAGGTCACGTAACCAGGAACTGCCCCGCCCTTTTTTCAGTTTTTTAATCCCGAAATAAACCAGAACCGCCGCACCAATACCGAACAGATATTTTGATGTCATCATTCCCCAGCCAATACAGATTACAGCGGGAATAAGTTCATCCAGTGGCAGGCCAAACCAGCGGCTCTGGTTGGTCAGTGTTTCCGGGAAACGATATTTCTTAAGTTTATTCTCGTCTCCCGACATCGTTTTATTTCCTGTCAGAGACCAACGACGGTCATACCCACGGCAATAAATACAGAGATGATGGCAAAACCGGCGAGGAACTTGACGTTTTTGGTCATCATGTACATGACCGCACCGACCAGCACTTCAGCCAGGATAACCCATTTTACCGCACTGGAATCCTTACCGAAGGTGGCCTTGACCGTACCATTACCGCTGGCCATCAGGTCCTGACCTGCACCACCGGCAGCCATCGCCAGCTGCGGGAAGAACATCATCAGAACAGCAGCCGGGATCACTGCACGAACCAGGCGAAGCAGGGTCAGTTTAGAGAAAAAAGATGATTTCTTTTTGACGGGCGCAGAAGCACCCTGAACACTTAAAACAGTATTCATAAGTTACCTCTAATTAAGATAGGATAATAAAAACTAAAACTCTTTAAATGTTTAATCGCTCTCTTCCGTTACCTCCCTGAATATCTCTGAGTTATAAAAATCAGGAAACTTGATCAAATGATCAATAACTCTGTCTGCAGCCTCATCTGTTTTACACCATCCACTACGATTTTTGGCTGCAATAAGTAGCTGGTTAGTTTCATCATCCAGACGCATTGTCAGATACTTAACCAGCGACTTACCATAGATATTCCCTGCCCTATTAAACTTTGGATAGCGGTGAAGATGATCTTTAAGTCTTATTACTGCCTCAAACGATCGACTTCTTCCGCTTCTGTTACTTGCCTCAATTAATAGACTTTCCACATCTACAGGTAATTTTAGTTTTACCATCTTACCTGTTGCAGAACGTGTACCAAATCTTTTCAATAACACCTCCCGCTGTTTATCTTCTGGTTACCACTTATGTTTACAGAATAATCAGAAAAGGTAAATAGACGGAAAGTCTATATTTTATTAACACTTTATTAACGCGTATTTATGATACACATAGCCTTCTCGTACAAATAATGAATAAACTTTTTATTGTAGAGTAAGATGATTAACTCATCTTTATTAGAAACAGAGAAGTAGTCGCATATCAGAGATGCGTGTTTCTTTGATGTGGAGATGGATATGTTTAATATTCTTGCTATAGCATTATGACTGATTCCGGTGCTATATAAGTAAAAGACATCATTTACATATGATGATACAGAAGAATCATCACTCATTCTTCTGATTATATTTCTGATATCATCACTGACAATCGTTTTTTGATTATAACTGTCTTTATGACGAACATGAGCAGCATCATAAAATTGCCACAGAATGATATTTCTGTGTCCATTAAGAAATGACTGGACAGATATTGTCCAGAATCTGTTCTGAATAAAAACATCCTCTACAAGATTAAGATGCGTATGCTCATTCCTGTATGCTTCCATCTCTGTGACAGAGATCAATTCACAAAAATCTCTCTGCGACAGAAGCCATTTTTCAGCACTTTGATCTTGTGTAAGAAATGACTCATGAAACAGCGTATTGCAAAAAATAAATTTTCCAGTTTCGTCCCTGATACAGGCTGGATTTGGATAATCCTGAATAACTGCCGTCAGATTTCCCAGCAGATCTATTTGACGAGCATGTTTTTGTTGAATACGATCCATCGGATACATAGGAACCTCCTCACAAAGGATTCTATGGACAGTCGATGCAGGGAGGTCTGAACTCCCTGCATCGGCGATTTTTAATATCAAGTTTTAACGTGGTATTAACCACATAATTAATATACCCCTTATGTGGTTAATTGTCATCAAATTGAAGCAGATCAATATTCTGTTATTTGAAGCAAATCAACTTTTAATTCTTTTTTATTCCTCATCATTTTTTGGAAAGAACCTCTCCATATCAGATGACACCTTCTCCCTGATATCTTCGACCATATTCGCATATTCAAACTTGGGATTTCCTGAGACATGAGGACTGAGAGACTCAATACCCAAAATTTTCGCTACTGATGATTGTGTTTTTACAACGCATTCAAGAAGCAATTTATTAAACTCAGTCTGATTAAATGCAGACTCTTTACGCTCCATCTGAGCTTCATACACACGAAGCCCCAGTTCAAGAAGCATTGAAGCTGTTGCTGAAAAACTGACATCTTTTTCCCTTGCCCCTTCCTGTCTACGCTTCTCAATAATCGCATTTATTTTTTCATAGGCATCATTGCTGATATACAGGTTCACCTTAGCCATTAGAGATTACCTTTTTTGAACATAAAATAAAGTTAATTTCGAAACACTAAAATTCATAATGCAAACAGGGACGCACCGCTAGCAGCGCCCCTGGCGGTATCCTATAAAAAAACACACCGCGCCGCTAGCAGCACCCCTAATAT
>NZ_PYQM01000075.1:0-7158 GCF_003027595.1 Escherichia sp. 20412-1
CGACAGCAGGGCACCAGAAGTATTCCGGCATTCTGCGGGATATACGGCAGCAGTTTTTTGGCAATATGCAGCCCCTGACTGACACAACCATACTGTCCCTTATTCAGGTCAGCTTTCGGGTGATTAAGTCCGCTCATATCCTGAACATCATGCAGGCAGTGGTCAGCCTGAATCACATCATTGTATGCGCAGACGGCTCCACCCGGCGTCACCGTACTGCGGCGTGCCAGCTGCTTAATGCGCGGGTCCGGCCGGTCATAAGAGTCCGGTAAAGGAAGCCCCTCACCATAGGCCATGCCGTTGGACTGCCCGGCCAGTGCAACCACGTAGTAATACTCCGGCTCACTGGCAACAGTAACGCTGATATCACCGCCCGGAACCACCACCGGTGTGGTGACATCACCCTCTGCTGCAATGGCCTGAATAATTTTCATCCCGTTATCGTCATACGAAACAAGCGGCGAACCATATGGCTGCCACCCTTCATTTATTTTTTCTGTCAGTTTCTTTTGCAGTTCATCACCGCTGCTGGCAGAGACCAGATCGTAGTGTTTAAATGCCATTATTCCTCCCCTTTCCGGGACTGCGTCTGAACAGTGACGGGCTACAGGTTCAGCCACATGGCGAATCAAAGGGGAGAACCTCAGCCCACAAAACAAAAAAGGCCACGCAGTTGCGCAGCCCCATAAATTCTGATTAAAATCTGTACGTCTATAAAAACGTATATCTCATGCTATTGCCCGGCTCCCCGGGCTTTTTTTCGCCCATAAGAAAGCCCCTCCGGAGAGGGGCTGGTATTATCATCCACAAAACAATTATCTGCATGGTGCCGGGTGCCTCCCGGTGAATTCTGCAATGACCAGACAGAATCCGCAACTTGCCTGTACAATACGCAACCAAACATCTGTCATTATGCCCCGCCGCACAGGGGGATTCACCATGCAGGATTCTTTTAACAAAATCCCTGACAGCCAGACAACCATTAACAGTCTGAATTGTGAGGGATTTAACAATTAAAAAAGAAGAAATGGCACATTGTACTGGATTCGAACCAGTGACCGATTGCTCAGAAGGCAATTGTTCTGTCCTGCTGAGCTAACAACGCAGGATACCGATTATGGACCGCCATCGAGGACTCGAACCCCGCGCAGCCAGCTTCGAAGGCTGGCGCTCTATCCCGATGAGCTAATGGCGGTATGTGATGGTGGCCCTTGCTGGATTTGAACCAGCGACCTGGCGGTTATGAGCCGCTCGCTCTCACCACTGAGCTAAAGGGCCGGGCGCTGAATAATAACGGCACGTCACTAATTCTGCAATATCATCCGTTCTGACTGACTAAATCCTGTACTTCCCTGACCGTCTGCTCAAAACGCTCAGTCTCCAGCTCAACACCAATTGCACGACGTCCCAGCGCCATCGCTGCTTTCACTGTCGACCCCGACCCCATGAAGAAATCTGCAACCAGGTCTCCCGGACGACTGCTTGCGCTGATTATCTGCTGCAACATTTCTGCCGGTTTTTCACAGGGATGTTTGCCCGGATAATACTGCACAGGCTTGTGCGTCCAGACATCCGTATAAGGAACGGCTGCCGATACGGAAAAATAACGCCGCAGTGATTTGTACTCTTCCAGCAGGCTGGCATACTGCCGGTTCAGCTCACTGTATGTGCTGACCAGTTGGTGATGTGGCTTTTCCAGTTCTCCACGCTGATGTTTCTCTTCTGCCAGCCGGGCAAACAGCGCCTGTAATTTCAGATAATCGCTTTCGTTCGGTAGCTGCCACTGACTGGCACTGAACCAGTGCGACACCATGTTTTTCTTTCCTGTGGCATCAGCAATCTGTTTTGCCGTTATCCCCAGAGCCGCACGCGCATCACGAAAGTAAGAAATCAGCGGAGCCATCACATGCTGTTTCAGTGATCTGCCCTTCGCCTCATACCCGACATCTTTCGGGCGATACGGCCCCTGATAGTGTTCCGCGAACAGAATGCGCTCTGTGGCCGGAAAATACGCCCGCAGGCTTTCCTTGTTGCATCCGTTCCAGCGTCCGGACGGCTTCGCCCAGATGATATGGTTCAGCACATTAAAGCGTTCACGCATCATGATTTCGATGTCGGATGCCAGGCGATGGCCACAGAACAGGTAAAGACTTCCGGCAGGTTTCAGCACCCGCCAGAACTGCGCAAGACACTGATCCAGCCACTTCAGGTAATCCTCATCACCCGCCCACTGGTTATCCCAGCCCTCAGGCTTCACTTTAAAGTACGGCGGGTCCGTGACTATCAGATCAACAGAATTTTCGGGTAACGACCGGATAAATTCCAGGCAGTCGGCGTTGATTAACTCACAACTGGATATTTTTACAGTATTAAGCATGGATCATTAAGCCTGTCTCTGATAGGCTCATTCTGCTTTTGCGCAAAGCAGTGGGCCTGAGGTTTGCTTGTGAACCCAACGCATGAGCAGATGGCTGGTGAGTGCCCCTAACACCCACCAGCCGCCCATTTACCACAAATAAAAAAGCCTTCACTGTGGAAGGCGTCTGTAACAACCAAACTGATAGTCTGCCAGCCCCGCCATAACAAGCTGGGTCAGTATTAACTGGCAGCGTTCGCGTGAAAGGTATGTGTTCTGTGCAATCTCCCCGACTGTCGCCGGTTCGGTGACGCTCAATTCATTAAACACCACTCTGGCGGTTTCTGTCATATCCTGCTGTTTCAGCATGTCTTTTTCCCTTTACCGGTTAACGTGACACACCAATAACTCTTGTCAAAAAAGCCAGCAAGCTGAAAGACCGGTATTCGCAACCACCAGCGCATTTAACGTCCTGTACCGCTTTTCGGGCACAAAAAAAACCCGCTCATCGGCGGGTTTAAGCTGTGTGGCGTAGTAACCACTCTTAACAGGATATTCAACTTTTTACGATCGTAAAGCGTTCGGGGAAAATTTTTAAAGCCGCATCAGTCGTTCCACCAGTTGTTCTTTACGGGCAACGATCCAGCCGCGTTGTTCCAGATAAAATTTGAACCGTTCCAGAGTGCATACCATCGCATCGGCGGGTACTTTTTCCGTGAAGTCGACCTGACCGTGTTTATCGAAGTGGATCAGTAATGCGCATCCATCATTTTCGATAGATGTGTTTTGTGCTGCAGCTGGTTGTTTTCGGCTGAAATAACAATCTTCCAGTTTTTCGAACACTTCCCACGCCCGATCTGTTTCCAGCATTTTTGCGTGGCGGGCTGCGCCTCGTTCTGTCCAGAGGATGAGAGTGCGAGTTTTGGGAGATATGGTTTTTTGCGACTTACTTAAAGTAAGTCGCAAATTTTTTAATTCTTCACCCGCTGCTTTAAAAAAGTGCTTTCCTTCGACAAAACGCTCTTTGTTTCTGGTGAAGTTAACCTGGATATTCAGAATTTCGGTGCCATAAAGCTGCGCCAAAAGTTCGGTGGTAATAACAGGAATCTGGTTATGGCTGATCGGAGAGAGAGTTTCAACAGAGATTTGAGTTGTCATAATGACGCCCTCTAGTGGTTTCTAAACTATCACCACCGTCAGGTTCCTAATCATCGGGTGGTGAGACGTACAGGGTTAGGAACTACCGGGAAACCAACCGGCGAGCTTTTCAGCTCCCCCATACGCCCCACCATAATTCAGATGTGCGGGTGCATACGACAATAAAAAACACGCTCACGGCGTGTGTCTGTCGCGGTCTCTATCCGGGGTTCCTAATCCCGACGCCAGATTTTGCTGACGCGTGAGGAATATAGCCCCGGACAATGTATCTGGTCAAGCTCCTACATAATTCGTTCTACGTATCTGTCCATCTCCAGTCGGATATCAAGCATCATCAACATGCCATCAATAACCCCTTCCGCTTTCTGCAGGCGCTTGCCAATACAGGTATCCGAACACCCATGCTTTCGTGCCAGCCCCATAAAAGTCATTCCACCTACGTAATAATCCACCAACAAATCGTGCAAATCCTGATTTTTCTTGTTCAACCGGGCCATACAGCCACAAATTATCATTGCATCATCATCAGAACACTGAGGGCGTGATTTCACTTTCGGCGGGATTAATCCTTTAAAACCAGCAGCTATTGACGCCCATGACACATCTTCGTGATTGTTTGCAGCCCATGCTCCCCACCGCTCCATAACTTGCTGAATATCACGCACCATCGTTATCACCTGTAATTTCGTAAATCTTCACGCCCAACCGCCCACCAGGAACAAGCTGACCGCGCACAATATTAATTTCATCAAACTGCTCGTCGTCGATAAGCAACCCCGCATGTGTCAGTGCATCCAGTGGTGCCTTCAGGATATTGTCCAGGTCACGACGGCGCTTATCCGGTGGCTCTGCAGTAATTTTTATTGCCAGCCTTCCGGACAGGTTTAATTTCAGTCGCTGCTGGCGAACAATGAGCGCCACATCACGGTGATAACGCTCACCGGATTTTGATACAAAATATGTGCTGCCACGACGTCGCCAGTAGGTGTTCACCGTCGGCGGCCAGGGCAAAACAAACTCTGTACGCATCAGTCACCTCCTTTACCCAAGTACGCCTGTTGCAAAGGCGTGATCTAGAAAACGAAATATCAGCTCCAGCTGGGAACCATACTTCTCTTCAAATGCCACGGTATCCGCATGCAGCTCATCGTGGTGTTTTCTGCACAAAGGCAACACAAACAGGTCATGCGCTTTTGTACCCATCCCACCCTGACCATGACCAATCAGGTGATGCGGATCGTCGGCTGGCTTACCACAACACGCGCACGGCTGCGTCTTAACCCAGCGTGTGTATTTCTCTTTAATCCACCGACGACGTTTAGGTCGCTTCATGAAAGATTCCGGAGACTCCGGATCAACGGCAATGCTGACCACCATCTTTTCCTGTGGCGTGGTTTGTTGCTGGTGGGCGTGAGGCGGTGGTGCTATGTTTTTTGTCCGCTGCTTCAGGATGCTGGAGGCAGTCTGCGCTCCCGGTACGATGTCGCTTTCGCGGTACACAGAGTGGATTTTTTCTACGGGTAACCCCAGCGAACGGCGTAATACTGCCTCCGGTAGTGCGTCCGCCACCTGATTGCGGACCGCCCACCAGGATAATTCAGCCAGAGATAATTCACGCTCCTGCGTACCGCTTATTGCGTGACCGATGACGTCAATCATCCATGCTGACAGGTTTTGATGAGCAAGTTGCCCGAGTGATTCGGATGTCTGGTCACGCAGCTGGTTGTCGCAGTGCCAGCACAACACCATTGCGCCAGTACCATAACGGTGAATGACGGTTTCGCTGTGATGATAATCGCCGTGTGGCCACTGGCAGGATTTAATATGGCGTAACAGCCAGTCAGACAATGCACCAGCACCACCAGCAGCACGAATCACCCGTGCGTTACTGAAAAACGGCAGCAATGTTTTGTCTTCCACCAGCGGCTGGCGAACGGCAGGAACGACCCCGGACGGCAGATTACGCATGCTTTTCGGTTCCGGCTCCACCAGTACCCGGGTATTGTGGAATACCGGCATGGATTCACGGCCTGGCTTAAGGATCACCAGCCCGAGTTCAGGAACCAGAACAGGTCGAAGTAATACCCGCACGTTACCTCCAGATGCGTTGCTGGAATGTGCGGGACGGACGCGGTGGGCGTTCGGAGTAAGGAAGCCTGACGGAGATTATCCAGTGACGATAATCGAGGCTGAGGGCTTTCTTAATCTCGTATCCGTGTCTGCGGTAGCACTGAATTAGCCACTCGGCCTGTTCTTCAGTGCATGGGTCATGCTGGAACCAGTCAGATTTGAAAGTGCGGGAACGCCGCCCGTGCCTGCTGGCAAGGACGGCAGAATCATCAGAATTGTGTAATTTGGTATCGTGCGCCATCGGTTGTCTCTGCTGGCGCAGCAGGTGCCAGTTGTTCAGGCTGGCGTGCGAATTGTAAACCAGAATGCCAGGAAAAAACAAAACCCGCCGAAGCGGGTTAAGTGCGGGTGCGTTGAGGATGCCTGACACATCAGAGGTGGCGAGGGATTTCTCCCTCGCCTGGTCACTCTTACTTCTCAGGTTCGTAAGCTTTGAAGACAGCGACCTCCGTCTGGCCGGTTCGGATTCGTACCTCGCAGAGGTCTTTCCTCGTTACCAGTACCGTCACGATGACGGTTAAACAGATGACGATCAGGGCGATTAACATCGCCTTTTGCTGCTTCATAGCCTGCTTCTCCTTGCCTTTCGGCACGTAAGAGGCTAACCTACATTTGTGAGACATAGATTGGGCCTCAGATTAATGTTAAGCGTCTTGCAGGACGCCGAATGTTAACTGGGGCTTTTCTCTATCTGCCTTTGGTGTTCATGCCTGAGGCAGATAGCCTCAAGCACCCGCAGCAATTCTACTTAACTCTCCTTTTCCCGCAAACCGTTTTTATCCCCAGCGGCAAATCGAATACACCACCAGCTCACCGCCATTGCAATTCCTACCGTTGCGAATGCTTCAGGCCAGGTCATTGATTCACCTCCTGCGGCGGTTCTGGTAGAGGCATCCAGTGAGTTGCTTGCTCAATACCATTACCCGGCTTAATCGTTGCATCTCCGCGCCGAAAGGTGCTTCCGGTATAGCGTGCGGAGCATATTAGCGGTTCAACCAGAGAGCTATCGAAATTCACCGAAATAAGCACGTTCTGGCCCTTTTCAGGCATTCGATCACTACAGCTTATCCAACTATCCGGAGTTACCGGAGAGTTGCCAGTTAGCGTATTCTGCTCCAGTGATGCTTTTACAAACCACGCAGCCCGAACTATAACGTCATGAATCCAGCGCAAATCAGCATCACGATTTTCTTTTTTCATTTTTTCGCCACTTAAAGCCTTGCTGACGTGACTTTTAACCAGATTCTTATGTAATTCTTTTGCTTCTTTAATTGTGAAACCACCAGGCAGACTTGGCGCTTCTGCTTCCAGCGATGCCAGTGCAATTTTGAATAACTCCCCCTCTATCCGTGCCATTCCTGAATTAGGGTGACATTTCGCAATCGCGATTTTTAATTTAGCCTCTTCGATTAATTGCTCTTTGGTTAATTCAGTCATTTTTCATTACCGCCCTTTCGGGCGGCCTCCAGACATTAATCGTCGTAGTAACTCATGGCTTCATTTGCAGCATCAAC
>NZ_PYQM01000076.1:0-6731 GCF_003027595.1 Escherichia sp. 20412-1
GTCATGCCGGATGCGGCGTGAACGCCTTACCCGGCCAACAAAAACCTGCAAATTCAATATATTGCAGGATACGTGTAGGCCTGATAAGCGTAGCGCATCAGGCAATTTTGCTTTTGGCGAAAAAAAGACCCGCAGAGCGGGCCTTGAGATAAGCAGAAAGGAATATCTTACAGAACGTCGATTGCGTTCAGTTCCTGGAATGCTTTTTCCAGACGAGCGATCATCGAAGTCTGACCAGCACGCAGCCATACGCGCGGATCGTAGTATTTCTTGTTCGGCTGATCTTCGCCTTTCGGGTTGCCCAATTGACCCTGCAGGTAAGCTTCGTTTTCTTTGTAGTAGTTCAGAACACCTTCCCAGGTTGCCCATTGGGTATCGGTATCGATGTTCATTTTCACTACGCCGTAGCTTACGGAGTCTTTGATTTCCTGAGCAGTAGAACCGGAACCGCCGTGGAATACGAAGTTCAGGCTGTTGTGCGGCAGGTTGTGTTTCTTAGAAACATATTCCTGAGAATCACGCAGGATAGTCGGGGTCAGAACCACGTTACCCGGCTTGTAAACGCCGTGTACGTTACCGAAGGAAGCCGCGATGGTGAAACGCGGGCTGATTTTGCTCAGCTCGGTGTATGCGTAATCAACGTCTTCCGGCTGGGTGTACAGTGCAGAAGCGTCCATGTGGCTATTGTCCACACCGTCTTCTTCACCACCAGTGCAACCCAGTTCGATTTCCAGAGTCATACCGATTTTGGACATGCGCTCCAGGTATTTAGAGCAGATTTCGATGTTCTCTTGCAGAGATTCTTCAGACAGGTCGATCATGTGAGAAGAGAACAGCGGCTTACCGGTAGCTGCGAAGTGTTTTTCACCTGCGTCCAGCAGACCGTCGATCCACGGCAGCAGTTTCTTCGCGCAGTGGTCAGTGTGCAGGATTACAGGAACACCGTAGTGTTCAGCCATCTGGTGTACGTGATGCGCACCAGAGATAGCGCCCAGGATTGCAGCCCCCTGCGGAACATCAGATTTCACGCCTTTACCAGCGATAAAGGAAGCACCGCCGTTGGAGAACTGAACGATAACCGGCGCTTTAACTTTAGCAGCGGTTTCCAGTACGGCGTTGATGGAGTCAGTACCGACGCAGTTTACTGCTGGCAGTGCGAAGTTATTTTCTTTTGCTACCTGGAAAACTTTCTGTACGTCATCACCAGTGATTACGCCAGGTTTTACGAAATCAAAAATCTTAGACATGTTTCTTTGTCCTGTATCGTCGGGCTTGAGAAAAAGTGCGTGCTACATGAGCGCGCTGAAACAAGGGCAGGTTTCCCTGCCCTGTGATTTTTTACTTCTTAGCGCGCTCTTCGAGCATCGCTACTGCAGGCAGTACTTTACCTTCTACGAATTCAAGGAATGCGCCGCCACCAGTGGAGATGTAGGAGATTTTGTCAGCAATGCCGAACAGGTCGATTGCTGCCAGAGTGTCGCCGCCGCCAGCGATGGAGAACGCTTCGCTATCTGCGATAGCGTTAGCCACGATTTCAGTACCTTTGCGGAAGTTCGGGAATTCGAACACGCCAACCGGGCCGTTCCACAGAATAGTTTTCGCATTCTTCAGGATTTCAGCCAGTTCCTGTGCGGAAGCATCACCGATATCCAGGATCTGCTCGTCAGCTTTCACGTCGTTAACAGATTTCAGGGTAGCCGGAGCAGTTTCAGAGAACTCAGTTGCTACGCGAACATCAGACGGAACCGGGATGTTGCAGGTGGTCAGCAGACGTTTTGCTTCGTCAACCAGGTCTGCTTCGTACAGAGATTTACCTACATCGTGGCCTTGTGCCGCGATAAAGGTGTTTGCGATACCACCACCAACGATCAACTGGTCAGCGATTTTAGACAGGGAATCCAGAACGGTCAGTTTGGTAGAAACTTTAGAACCACCAACGATAGCCACCATCGGACGAGCAGGTTCTTTCAGTGCTTTACCCAGCGCGTCAAGTTCAGCCGCCAGCAGCGGGCCTGCGCACGCAACGTCAGCAAATTTACCGATACCATGAGTAGAAGCCTGCGCGCGGTGAGCAGTACCGAATGCGTCCATTACGAATACGTCACACAGTGCAGCATATTTTTTGGACAGGGTTTCGTCGTCTTTCTTCTCGCCTTTGTTGAAGCGAACGTTTTCCAGAACAACCAGTTCACCTTCAGCAACGTCAACGCCGTCGAGGTAATCTTTAACCAGACGAACCGGGTTAGACAGTTTGTCTTTCAGGTAGTTAACAACCGGCAGCAGAGAGAATTCTTCGTTGTACTCGCCTTCGGTAGGACGACCCAGGTGGGAAGTTACCATCACTTTCGCGCCTTGTTTCAGGGCCAGTTCAATGGTCGGCAGAGAAGCACGGATACGTGCGTCGCTGGTTACTTTCCCGTCTTTTACTGGTACGTTCAGATCCGCACGGATAAATACACGTTTCCCAGCAAGATCCAGATCGGTCATCTTAATTACAGACATGGTGAATCCTCTCGTTGATTCTAAAAGTTTTGCAGACGCTGCTTGCGTCTTACCTGAAAGCAACAGCGGCCATTGCTAACGTCGTGTCGATCATTCGGTTAGCAAAGCCCCATTCGTTATCGCACCAGACCAACGTTTTGATCAGGTGTGCGCCACTGACCCGGGTTTGGGTGCCATCGACAATGGCACTGTGCGGGTCGTGGTTAAAATCTACAGAGACCAACGGCAATTCCGTATAGTCAACTATACCATGAAATGCACCTTGTGCTGCCTTTTGCAACAACTGGTTGACTTCATTGGCTTTTACAGGTTTCTTCACCGTCACGCTCAGGTCGATTGCCGTCACATTAATGGTTGGCACACGTACCGCAATCGCTTCAAAGCGATCGTTAAACTGCGGGAAAAAACGCGTGATACCGGCGGCCAGTTTAGTATCGACCGGGATGATCGACTGACTGGCGGCCCGAGTGCGGCGCAGGTCGGGATGGTACGCATCAATAACCTGCTGATCGTGCATGGCGGAGTGAATTGTGGTCACAGTGCCGGACTCAATGCCGTACGCATCATCTAACAATTTGATGACGGGAATTATGCAATTCGTGGTACAGGAAGCGTTAGAAACAATGCGGTGTTCCGCGCGAAGTTGATCCTGATTGACGCCATAAACAATAGTTGCGTCGAGATCGTTGCTGCCAGGATGTGAAAAGAGCACTTTTTGGGCCCCGGCGGCAATATGCGCTTCGCCATGCTCGCGGGTGCCATACACGCCGGTGCAATCGAGCACCACATCGACGCCAAGTTCACGCCAGGGGAGCGATTGCAGTGAACGTTCATGCAATACGCGGATGGCGTCATCACCAACAAAAAGTTGATCGCGTTCCTGACGCACTTCCCATGCAAAACGGCCATGACTGGTGTCATATTTCAACAAATGCGCCATGCCCGCAGCATCCGCCAGTTCGTTGATTGCCACCACGGTGATTTCCGCCCGGCGTCCGGATTCATACACAGCACGAACCACATTACGCCCGATGCGACCGAAGCCATTTATCGCTACGCGTACGGTCATAGGTCTCCTGCAAGGCTTTCTCAAAGCAAATTTGCCAGACAGAGTAGTCCAGCAAATCGTTCGGGAAAACCTTACCTGTCGCAAATTGCGACTGATTGGTTAATTGTCGAACATTTAATCGACTGAAACGCTTCAGCTAGGATAAGCGAAACGCGGAATAAAAGGAATGATTGTCCAGTCAAAGAAGACAATTATCTGACTTACGTCACGTTTTTGGCCATGGTATGCCAGGAATTATTCCACTTTGCAGAATCACGAATAAGCGTAGCAAAATCTTTTCGCTGTGCCGTCATAAACCCTGATTTATATCAGAATATGACTGATGTCGCGTCGATATCATCCGCAATACGTCCGAGTTTCGGAGTACTTCAATGATGACATTGCCCCACCTTTATTCTTCAACTGCGCGCTTTTACGCGCTGCGCCTGCTTCCCGATCAGGAAGTTTTCTCTCAATTACGCGCCTTCGCGCGACAGCAACAACTCCACGCCGCGTGGATTGCGGGTTGTACCGGCAGTCTGACTGACGTCGCCTTACGCTATGCCGGGCAAGAAAACACCACCCATCTTAGCGGTAAGTTTGAAGTAATCGCACTGAACGGCACACTGGAACAGACAGGTGAACATCTTCATCTCTGCATTTCAGACCCACACGGCGCAATGCTCGGCGGTCATATGATGCCTGGCTGTACCGTGCGCACCACCCTTGAACTGGTGATCGGTAGCCTGGAAGAACTGGCATTCAGTCGCCAGCCTTGCGCGCTTTCTGGTTACGACGAGTTGCATATTTCCCCTGTTAAATAACACCCTTTAGAGAGGTTTTCTTATGGCGCGTCGCCACTTTTCCAGTCAGGCTTTGGTGCTGATCGTTATCTCTATCGCCATCAATATGATCGGCTGTCAACTGGCCAGCATAGTCAAATTGCCTATTTTTCTCGACTCCATCGGCACGCTTATTAGCGCGGTACTGCTTGGTCCAGTGATCGGTATGCTGACCGGCTTACTGACCAATTTACTCTGGGGGTTACTGACTGACCCGATCGCCGCCGCTTTTGCCCCCGTGGCGATGGTCATCGGTCTGGTCGCGGGTTGGCTGGCGCGAGCGGGTTGGTTCCGTACTCTGCCGAAAGTCATTGTCAGCGGGGTGATTATTACTCTTGCGGTGACAATTGTTGCCGTGCCGCTGCGTACAGCCTTGTTTGGCGGAGTAACCGGTAGCGGAGCGGATTTGTTCGTCGCCTGGATACATTCAATGGGGCAAAACCTGGTGGAATCAGTGGCGATTACGGTGATAGGCGCTAACCTGGTCGATAAAATTCTCACGGCAGTGATTGTCTGGCTTTTACTGCGACAACTACCGATTCGCACCACACGCCATTTTCCAATGATGGCCGCCGTGCGCTAAATGCATCCGTTTACCTCATTAACATTGTGGGCGCTGGCTGCCTGCACCACGCTTATCCTGCCCGCGCAGACCATTTTGCCGATCTATAGCGCGGCGACCTTTTTCTGCCTTATCGCGCTAAAGGCCACGCGGCGGCGGGCAAAATATGTCACCTGGCTGATGTTTTCGCTGGGCGTCGGTCTGTGGCTGGTGCACGGTGGCTGGCTGACAGAATGGATAAGTGACGCGCCACGCTCTCCAGAACGGTGGGCACATGCCATTACGCTCTGGTTGCGTATTCTGGCTATTGTTTCAACTTCACAGTTGTGGATGCAATTCGTCCCCGTGCAAGGTTTTATCCGCGCTTTGTTTGCTTCTCGCCTGCCGCCGGGCGTCGCTTATCTGTTTGCCGGGCCGTTATTGGTCGTTGAGCAGTTAAAACGACAATTAGCGATTATTTATGAAGCACAACGCGCTCGCGGCGTGCCGCTGGATGAAGGCTGGTATCAACGTTTACGTGCGATGCCCGCGTTAATTATTCCGCTAACTCATAATGCGCTTAACGATCTGGCGATCCGCGGCGCGGCGCTGGATATGCGGGCATTTCGACTCCACAACCGGCGCACTACGCTGTGGGCACCACCTGACAGTAACCTGGAAAAAGTGGCGCGTTACACCATGATCTTGCTGATGCTGGCAGAATTCGGAGCGTGGATATGGTTACGTTAGAACAGTTTCGCTATTGCCCGACACACTCAACAATTCCTCCGTTCTGTTATGACTTTTACTATGACGAACCGGGGATGATCGCCATCTTTGGGGACAACGGCAGTGGCAAAAGCACGCTGGCGCAACTGATGGCGGGTTGGTATCCCGACTTCTTGCCGGGTGACATAGCTGGTACGGGAATGCTCCTCGATACGCCCATTGGGCAACGCTCACTCAACGAACAATCTGCGACCATTCAACTCGTCCAGCAATCCCCCTACTTGCAGCTTTCTGGCTGTACCTTCAACGTGGAAGAAGAAGTCGCATTTGGGCCAGAAAATCTGTGTCTTGCTGAAGCAGAGATTATGGCGCGTATTGATGCCGCTCTGACTCTGACCGGGTGCCAGCCGTTGCGTCATCGCCATCCGGCAACACTCTCCGGCGGGGAAACCCAACGCGTGGTCATCGCTTGTGCTATCGCGATGCAACCTAAGATTTTAATTCTCGACGAAGCCTTTAGCCGACTGACGTCGCAGGCCAGCGAAATGCTGTTGCAGCGCTTACAACACTGGGCGTTGAAACGTGATTCGCTGATTATTCTTTTTGAACGCCATCAAACACCTTTCCTGAACTACTGCCAGCAAGCGTGGCAACTGCAAAACGGAGCACTCCAGCCATTATGTTAACGTAAAATCAGGTAACTTATCGCTGGCCTGACGCAGCAACGGATTGTCTTTGCAACATTTCTCTACAACTCAAAAAAGGTGAATGGCTGGCGCTGACCGGCGACAATGGCGCGGGAAAATCGACCCTGTTGCGTATCATGGCGGGTCTTCTACCCCCTTCGTCCGGCACGGTAATGTTGCAACATCTGGCGCTACATACACTCAAGAACCGCCAACGCGCGACAAACATTGGTGTGCTGTTTCAGGAAGCGGAAAATGAAGTGGTCAACAAAAACTGGCCACCGAGTTAGAGTTTTTCCAGTATCGATTTTCCGATTCGTTTGGGGGTAATCCACCGTTATATTCGTGCGGTCTTAGTGCGCTGTAATATCCAACGATATAGT
>NZ_PYQM01000077.1:0-6347 GCF_003027595.1 Escherichia sp. 20412-1
AGCGTATCTGCGCCATATCCTGAGCGTACTGCCGGAATGGCCCTCCAACCGTGTTGACGAACTGCTGCCATGGAACGTAGTTTTCACCGATAAATAAGTGTCAATACGGCGCTCTGTTGACGCTTACAAAATGGGTGGAGTGAGCGAAAAGATGCTTGCGCAGTCGTTACAGGCGTTAGAACAGGATGGTTTTCTTAACCGTATCGCGTATCCGGTGGTGCCTCCGCATGTGGAATACAGCCTCACGCCGCTGGGTGAGCAGGTCAGTGAAAAGGTTGCTGCACTGGCGGACTGGATTGAGTTGAATTTGTCAGAGGTGTTGGTGGTGCGGCATGAACGAGTGTCATAACTGCCGGGTATGTGGCTGGCCGAAAATGAAGGGGCGAAGTTCTGTATCAATGTGCTGACTGAACTGAAAAACCGCGGTCTGAACGATATCCTCATCGCCTGTGTAAATGGCCTGAAAGGCTTCCCGGACGCTATCAATGCGGTATATCCAGTGATGTATCATGCATATGGACGCAACAACCTGCGGTTCGTATAGTGGAAGCCATCAGTCAGGCCCACGGAAGAATAAGGTCAGTTTCCGAAGTAAGTCCCCAATATAATAAAGGGGCTATAAGCCCCTTTTCAGTCATGAACTATCAGAAAGAGTAACGGAAGTTGGCGTTTATCGCATTGTCCACGTTATATTTCCCGAGCGCCGATTTCTCCAGCTCCAAACCAAAACGCATATTGTCCTTAATTTCCGCATTCATCCCTACCGTCATCAGCATCCTGCTGTCTTTTTCACCTTCAAAACGTTTCTCTCCGGAAGCATCCCGTAAAACTGTTTCTCCGTTCGCAAGCAGGTCGAACTGGTAACCCAGCCCGGCGCGCGCTGTGACTTTCCAGTCATCTCCGGAGAAGGTTCTGCCCACATCAACACCGGTTCGGCCAATCAGTGGATTATAGTCCTTGTCTTTCATGCTCAGCACCATACCCCGGTCTTCCCAGTTAAAGGATTTTCCTGACACAGAACCGTAAACGAGCTCCATCTGTGGCTCCACCCATGCCTCTTCTGACAGGTGGTAACGATACCCAACTTCAGCTCCGGCATACCAGGAATGAGAGCTGTAGTCTTTTGTCCCCAGGGAGGCAAAACTTGCCGTGTACTGATTATCGTGATGGAGGTATTTACCAATCAGGTCAAAATAAGCTCCGGAATTAAAGATCGCTGAGGCATACAGTCCTCCCCCCACGGATTTGGTTTTACCACTGAAGGCGTGGCTGCTTGCATTGCTGTCCGTATAGGTCAGCAATACCCCTGTAAACAAATCCACACCATCCAGCTCATGCTTTCTGTCAGCACCAATCTGAACGTGAGTATAGTTATCGCTGTAACCACCATCTGCCGAACCGGTACCGTTCATTATACGCGCCCAGACACCGGCATCCCCTTGGGTATCCCGCAGATCCCCCATACGCTTGTTCAGATTATTGACCTCTGTCAGGAAGGATTTATAACCTGATGCCATAAAGTCCGTTGCGGTTTTCGAGACTCCGGCATCAGCGACGGTCTGATACCCTGTAAGCACCCATTTTGTGGCGTTATCCGTTTTTTCCGTGCTGATTATCGGCGTGACGTTACTGAAACCTATCAGCTGCGCTCCGGCTTTGAACGTTTTCTCGTCACTCCCTTTCGGTGCAGTAATTAACGTCACGTTCATTTCACTGTCTGGCTTGTTTAAAAAGTCAACCTGGACTGTATTATTACTACCCGACAGTTTGTCCGAGATATTCAACTGGTCAGCCTGGCTGTTGTTGGTATGCATCAGAAACGTGGAGTTATCTGCAGTAAGCTCTTTTACCTGTAAAGTGGCAAAATTTTTCCCGTCACCCAGCTCAATTCTGGAGCCTGTGGCCTTCAGCGCTTTGGTCGCTGAGTCTCCGTCAGAGTACCACAGAGCATTGTTCATATTTACCGTACTCTGTGCTCCCGTAATACTGCCACTCAGAACGGCGTTATATCCCTTCATTAAGGAGCTGAATAACGGAGAGTCCGTCTTCCCGGCAGCATCACTGTCTCCCAGATTAATGGTTGCCGCAGTATTTACTGCATTAATATCTGAACTCAGATAGCCCATATTTTTAACCGAAAGGCTGGCCTTATCTCCTAGGATAATCCCTTCAGTTGTTGACGTCACGGGCGAGTAATATCCCTGTTTCTCCGCAGAAGGCATCCCCGTCAGGGTCAGGGAGGCATTTTCTTTTACATCCACAGATCCAGTACTGAAAATACCGCTCTGCACCGTAAGTTTTGCCCCTTTTTCGAGAGACAGGCTGCTGTTGATAAAACTGCCAACACGGTCAAAAACAGCATCTTGTGAGTTCACACTCACTGAGCTGTCATAGGCCTCAATACCACCAGTAAATTTCTCCCGGATTTGCAGGGACGATTTGTTTTCCAGCGTCACATTACCGCTGTAGTTACTCTGGTCACCGGCTGTGGCTGCGGTAACTTTACCCTCAATAGATGATACTGCATTACCGGTTCCGTCATTCTTGTCTGTAAAGACCCTGTCACTTCCCAAAATAACGGTACTTCCGTTGGCGGCGTTAATATCCCCCTGCATCTGACCGTTTCTGGACAGATGGAATGTTGCTGCATCAAGTTTCAGTTTGCCCAGCGTAAACTGACGGTTTTCCCAGTCGCTCTGGCTGGCTGAGGTCGTCGTTCCTGCATGAATAACCGGATGCCCCTGGAATATCAGCGAACCTGATTTCTTTGTTATCGAGCCTTCCGGCAGATTAACGGAGCCATCAAGAGCCAGTACATCATTACCGGAGAGTTGTGGAATATTCACGTCCATATTACCGTTTAGCTGACCGTGATACATATAAGGTTGGCTGCTGGCCTCAATTTTTTGCTGCTTCACGGTCTCAATTGCTTTATTACGGTCTTTTCCCACATTCTGCCAGACACTGCTGTTATTCAGGTCAGAGAAAAGCGACGAATATGAATTCGCTTTCAGTATGTAATATTGTCCGGTAGCCTCTACAAGATACAGGTCACCCGGCGTTCCTTTGTCCCCCCAAATACTAACAGAATTAACCGGTACATTAATGTCACTGGCTTTTAATGTCTGGAGATCGAGTGTTACCGTTGATTTTTTCTCACTGTTATTGGTAATGATGGCTCCGTAGTCGGCAGCCTGAAGTCGGGTGAAAGTGAGGTTATTGCCATTCAGATCCAGACGTCCGCCACGGTATCCCCATGAAATATTATCCGGATTAACCTGCCGGGCATCAGAAAGAACAACCGTCGGGCGACCGCTGGCGATATTAACAGCGCTGAAAGCCTGTACCTTTCCGTCAGCATCCGTCTGCTGGTTGAGTATAACAGTGCCGTCCCCCACCTTAAGTCCACCGGCATTCATACCGGTTCCGTTTACCATAAGGGTTCCTTCACCTACTTTATGTAAGTTATCACCGGCCACCCCGTTCACCTGCCACAGAACGTGAGCTCCTGTATCTGTGATAACTCCACCGCCCATCCATGTCTGGCCGTTCAGGGCGGACACCGTATAATCGTCGGTAAACTGCAGATATCCGGCGCCCTGATTAACAGAATTATGCAGAACGACCTCACCATTATTTCCGGTGAACAGTAGGTTTTTTCCTGCATTCAGGTCATTTCCTTTTTTGCCATGCATATCCCAGTTTGTATTCCCCTGGGTCAGGGTACCAGTACCATTAGCTGCATCATATTTCCACTGCAGTGCACCTGCACCAGAGGTGTAAACAATGGTTTTGTCAAAATCATTTTTCGGCTGCTGGCTGAGGAAGCTCTGGGTTGTGACGACCCAGTTATTTCCCTTATTAGTCTTTTCGGATGTGACGGCAATCAGAACCCATTTTTTTTGCAAGGAGTCATAAGCAAACAAAGGTGAACCACTATCTCCTAGAACAAGATAGTTTGCCAGAGGCCCCTGAGCCGGATTAAAAATATTAGCATTCTGCGTAGTAATCAGCTGTCCGGTATTATTGGACCACAGACCACCAACAGTTCCGCCAGTCAAAAAACCTCCGTTAGTGTACACTTGTTCAGTTTTGCCATTTTTGTCTTTGACATACTGCAGACCACCGCCAAGACGATAGAACGCACTAAATCGACCTCCAGCCTGGTAGGCACCTCTCACAGCACCAACATCAGATACTTCTGCTGGAGCCACTTCCGTCACCAGTTTACTCAAACGACGGGTTTTAATATCAAGGCTGTTATTGTTATTTGTACCAACTGCAGTATAAGTGTTTTGAATATATCCGAAGCTCATCGTATCAGAGCCGTTAACATGTTTAGCGGTAACCATATACTGAGGGGAGTAAAGGGTATGATCACCTGGCTGCAGTTTGCCAGTGGAGACAGCGGCACTGCTGAAATCAATCATCGGAGCTTTATCAAGTTTACCTACCAGATTACCCTGTTTGTCGTAAATAGCGATATTTGTTGCACCCTGTGTGAACTGACCTTTATTCTCGGCAAAATCACGGAAGATCTGATAAGGGATTTCAGCACTGACCGTGGCCGCCAGCGCCGGCCATGCCGAGGAAAGTGATAAAACGGCAACAGAAGGAAGAATAACTCGACGGGACAGCCGACAATAGCTTTTACAGGTGACCCTGCGAGCCAGTTCGGATACAGCAATTAGACTTTTTGTAATATGGCAATACTTCAGAGCATATATTTTATTCATGATTATAACTCAAATCTTTGGAATAAGTACAGTCATAACTTAAATTATTGTATATTTATGAAGTAAGATTGGGTATATCTTATATATTTTTTATACCACCCCTTTGATAATTTATACATATAATAAATAAACCATTATTCCCCCAAAAACTCAAGAAGAAGAAATATAAAATAATCATGGTCATTCAAAGTAGAAAACACTGATATTCATTAATATGCCTAATGTTTTCAATGATGCATTGCATAAAGCAATGGCATACCGAAGTACATAAGGAAAGACGACGACTAAAACTAAGCTTATCAATCCTGAGAAAGAACAGATTTATGTCCGGCAGCCCCAATCAGCACCCGTCCGATAATATCCAACATTGGCTGGGCACTGAAAAAATGCGACATCGTTGCTTTCAGCGTGTTGTATAACTATGCACGAAAGAGCTTCACGATCGTTTTAGCAACTCCTGAACACCAAACGGGTCAAAAGATCGGATTTTCTCCCGCTTGACAGGACGTTTTGCTCGGGGATTTTTGATCCCCTTCCTACACAAAGAATATTTGTGATATATCAAAAAAACGCATCAGACTTAAGCAATCGGCTTTCATATCTCAGCCCTATTTAAATCTTAGCTTACCATTAGCAGATCGCTATTCTTTTACTTTTTTTACTATTTCCGCAGGAGAACTATCCTATCCTTCTTTACTGGGCATGATACTGATGTAGTCACGCTTTATCGTTTTCACGAAGCTCTCTGCTATTCCATTACTCTCCGGACTCCGCACCGCCGTGTTCTTCGGTTCAAGTCCCAACATCCGGGCGAACTGACGTGTTTCATTAGCCCGGTAGCATGAACCATTATCCGTCAGCCTCTCAACTGGATACGCCGGAAGCTCGCTGCCAAAGCGGCGTTCCACTGCTCCCAGCATGACGTCCTGTACTGTTTCACTGTCGAAGCCGCCCGTAGTGACCGCCCAGTGCAGTGCCTCACGGTCACAACAGTCCAGCGCGAACGTGACTCGCAGTTTTTCTCCGTTATCACAGCGGAACTCGAACCCGTCAGAGCACCATCGCTGATTGCTTTCTTTCACGGTCACTCTGCCGGTATGTGCCCGTTTCGATGGCGGGTGGTCCCCTGCGCCGGAGGAACAGATAATGAAACCGGGCTGTTTTTTCCCGACTTCGCCAGCGCTGCCGATTACTGCATGGAGAAAGATATTCCGTACCTGTTTGAAGAAGATGCCACTGGCAATTATGAAACAACTGTATGGATAGTTGGTGAGCCCGACGGTAATGTCACCATGCTCCCCATGTCCTGGAAAAATTTTCTGTCCGTGTGCACGATACATCCCTTTATCTGTCCGCAGTGCGGCACCTCACATCTTCCCCCTGCGTAATTCATGCCTCCCCGTTTTGCGGATATTTTACAACAGGGAAACCGCTGGCTTAACTGGCTGGAGAAGCAGCCGGAAGGTTCAGTGCGTCCGGTATTGATTAGACTAGCCCCCAGAATCTCCAGACAACCAATATCACTTAAATAAGTGATAGTCTTAATACTAGTTTTTAGACTAGTCATTGGAGAACAGATGATTGATGTCTTAGGACCGGAGAAACGCAGAC
>NZ_PYQM01000078.1:0-5825 GCF_003027595.1 Escherichia sp. 20412-1
GGTTCACTTTCAACAGGCTGTTCCACTTGTCATTGTTGCTGCTGTGCGGGTCCAGCGCGAGGGCTTTTTCCAGATTCACCACCGCATTCGCGCGATCGCCTTTCTGGGAATACGCCTGGCCCAGCGCCCCCAATATTGCACCAGTGTCAGGGTTATCATTATTAAGTATTCTCAACTGACTAATCGCTTCGTTGCGACGGGATGCTATTTGCGCCACTGTACTCCAGTATTCCATCGCCATTTCGACATCTGGCGGTGCCCCATTAAATAGCCTGTCGTAATTGGCAATAGCCTCTTTGTGACGCCCGGAGATAGCTTGTAAACGTGCCATTTGCAGTGCCTGACGGCCATCAGGCGAGGAAAGTCGCATAGCCGTGTGCGATGCTTGATATATTTTTGAATCCGGTGCGAGCAGGAAAAGCCTGGTAAGTTGTTTTTGTGCACCGTCAATATTTCCCCTTCTCAGCAGATAGCGAAAACGAGCCGCAACGACATCTGGATTATTGGGTTCCACCAATTCAAGACGATAAAGCGATTGCTCGACCAGATCTTCGCGGTGAGTGTCTTCGCCTAACCGAACCTGCGCCATCAACAACTGATGAGCAGTTGGCGCGGCTTCCGCCATCGACAGCATCGACAAACCAAGGGATAGTGTGAGCAAATTTAGGGTGAATTTGTACATGCCTGGCCTCAATCAGGTGTTAACTCACTTTTTATTAGAAACAGAATGAGTGCAGCTCCCCGCCCTGCCTGTTTAAGGCCAGGACAGGATTGAGCTGCAAAATAAAAATGACGATGAATTACTGTTGATGAGGATTCAGACGACGGCGGCTAATAATGCGTAGCAGACGCCAGGCCACCCATGCCAATAGCACCACACTGAGTGTTGCCAACACCGCCAACAGAACGGGATGTCTCGCTAACACGTATTGGATACGCTCAAACCAGGGAAGATCCCCCACATAATAAGTATCTCCAGCCCGTAAACTATCGACACCAGATTCACGAATAACCGCGACTGAGCCAAAGATATTGCCGCGCTTTACACTATCAACCAACGCATTGTTGAGTAACCCATCGCCGCGTGCTCCTTCGGTCATCAATGCAATTACGCTACGTTGGGTATGATACGGGGACTGAAAACCAACCACCGCAGCCATTGGCGATGGGGAAACTATGGTTGATTGTGTTTCCGAATTTTGATCGTTTTTATCTGCCTCAATTTGGACATATTTAGCGTGCCGCATTGGACTTTTTACCCAACGTGTCGTTGCCTCAATAAGCAGATTTATTTGCTGTTTGTCTTCTAATTCTTGTGGAAGTGTCCCTATCAACAGAATGTCTGCATCCCTGCTCCGAACGGAGCTTATATCATCAGTAATTGTCAGATTAATGGCTGGAAACCCGGTTTGAGCACCAATCAATCCCAGGGTATTTAGCAATATTTCAACCTGCGTTGCACCAGGCTTTTCAGGCATAACGACAACTGTTTCTGATAAATCAGCCATTCGACTAAAAGGAAAGCCTGCGCTGACAAAGGCGCGTAAATCAGGCATGGCGATAAAGTGATGATACTTTGAAAAATCGATAGTGGAATCATCTGCAATGACTGCATGATTTTTCAAAGGCCGGGAAATAATACAGCTATCAGCATCAGCGCGCGGTATCGTATTAACGTATTCAAAATTAAATCGCAATTGATTGAGCGCCCCCAGTGTCAACGCCGGAACGGTAATTTTATTATTGTCATCCAACAATTCTTGCAATAACGGTAAACGTAACAGCAGTCGATCCGTAGCAGATTGAGTATTTAGACGAAAAGATTCCAGGTACTGATTATTAAGGCTGACATCCACGCGCGAACCACTCACCATTGGTGTGGTATAGCGATAGTTAATCTTCATATCAACACCGCGGTTACGTAGCAGAAAGAGATCTGGTGGCAAATTAAATGAAATATTAATTGCCGCAGACTCCAGGGCGCTTGCCTGTAATTGCCCTTCATATGTCTTAAGCTCTGCGAAAGTTACAGGACGGTCAGTGCGTACCCAATTTGGCGCATCATAAGGTTTGCGCGGCAAAAGCGGCTCCACATCATTGACGACCACACTATCGCCGCGAAACAGTATATTTCCCTGCGCAAGGCCTTTTGCCGCCTGTAATAAATCGTTGTCATCGCGACCAAAAAGTACCAACAATTTGACGAAAGGATTTTGCGGATGGTTGATCATTTCAATAACAGGTGCATTCACCAACGGATGATCACGTAGAAAGTCTGGTCGTCTATTATTAGTGGCAAATACCACTGCATTACTTTCTGGTAACTGGTCATAGAAAACAGGGAATCGATGACCACGCCATCCCGATTGTGCACCAAACCACGAAGCGACAATTGCTGATGCCTGCTGCAACCCTTTGTCAGGAGTACCGGCAAATACCATCGGCAATGTATTGGTACGGTTATCTCGTGGATCAAAGAATGGCACCGGAAAATATGAAAGATCATTTTTCAGATTGAGTCTCTGAAACGTCAGTTCCAGTTCGCTGTTGCGCCCAATATCAAGCCACAGGCTGCTGCTGGTCAAATTTTCACATGCACTCTGGTAGTGACTAATTAATTCGAAACGCAAGCGGTTAAAATCGGAGAAATACAATGGATTGAGAGATATTTCCGTCAACGTTTTTTTCCCCAGTTGTTCTTTGAAAATCGGTAATACCTCCATCAACTCATCATTAAGATAAACCTTAAGTTGTGACTGGACAGGGAGTAACGACGGCGATGGGGTATACTCAAGTTTTAGTTTCGCTTCTGAAACCATTTCATCACTGCGCATACCAAACTCAATATGACCCTGAGGGTTGACTCCACTCAGAACAATATTACCTGGCACTGCTGCTATTTGCGTAAATGGGAGCTTTAACTGGCGGGATGGCACTTTCTCATAAATAGAAACGTTCTCCTTCTGCACAGAAGGTAATATTATCCCGGTGGTAGGTTTATTAATCGTTGTATGTGTAGTCGATGCTGCATTTGCCTGATAAATGCATAACAACCCCAAGAAAATTATTGCAAAACCAGCCTTAAAAAACTTTCTTCCCATTTTAAAAACTCAAGAACTAAAAACAAATACACACAATAAATATTTAGTTAGCAACCAGAAACAAAACTAACCCTTAGAACGTCCTTTAATATTCTGGAGAATATAAAAAATCATATTACAGTAACCTTTCAGAGAGATGAAAGATATTTCAAAAAAGCTCTTTAGAATATTATCCTGGGATATTTTATCATTCCATTCTTGCCATATTGAATCACGAGAAAATGTCGCTCTAACATAATTAATACTTTGTTCATGGCTCATTGGCATAATCTTCAGGCCAATTTTATTATTGTAAGCATGAACTATTTGTACTGGAATATCGCATTTTCCGTAACCATCATCCAGATGAAGAGACAACTGCTGTGTTTTATCAATATCTTTTAGGTCGGAAATATTATCAATGATAACCCCTAGTCCTCCTTCGGAGAAATCAAGAACAGAACAAGGGTAGTTTCGCCCATCAGTCAGTTGGATCACACCTTTGAAAGACACGTCGATACGCGGAGAAAAACGCACCTGTTTTTGTTCAATAGAGACAGCCAAAGTTGCGCCAATAATAATTGTATTATAAAGCAACCAAACTAAACAAAAGAGATTCAGGATCGCAATATGCCCTTGCAAATTATAAAAATTAACAATACCCATTATCAATCCAAGTAAGTTTAAAATAGCAAAAATGAGGTAGGGATATGATATTCGCCAGTCAACAAACTTATTTTTTATTAATCCCCCTTTAGCTGTAACATTAAAGCGCCCTTTTGCCGGAGCAAGTAATGCAACAAGCGTCGGTAGCGTAATGTACCAGGCCAGCACCATTTCGTAAATCTCATTCCAGAAAGAATGCCTGTATTTACCTTGTATTCTTGAGTTAGTTAAAACGATAACAAATAGATAAGGCAAAACATAAGACATAATATCCGCTATCGATGCATCTATCAGATTAACTGAAAAGAAAATGGGGCATAATGGTGCACACAAGAAAATCAGTCGTGGCACACCTGATAAAAAGTGCATCATGCTGCTGAGATAGCAAAGGCGCTGTGATAATGTCAGGCCTTTGCCTAATAATGGATTGTCAATACGCAAGATTTGGATCATTCCCCTGGCCCACCGAATCCGTTGCCCAATATGGGCTGATAATGTTTCGGTGGCAAGTCCGGCAGCCAGAGGATAGCGAAGGTACGCAGAGCTGTAACCTGCACGATGCAAACGTAACGACGTATGCGCATCTTCCGTTACTGTTTCGACTGCAATGCCACCCACCTCATCCAAAGCAGATCTACGGATAATTGCGCACGAACCACAAAAAAATGAAGCATTCCAGGTATCCGTTCCATTCTGGATTAATCCATAAAAGAGATGCCCTTCATTTGGCTTTTGCCGAAACTGTCCCAGATTTCGCTCAAAAGGATCAGGGGAGAAAAAATGATGTGGTGTTTGCAACATCGATAGTTTTTCATCAGCAATAAACCAACCCATTGTTTTCGTTAAAAAAGAAACAGAAGGTATATGATCGCAATCAAAAATAGCAACAAATTCTCCGTTAGCTATTTTAAGCGCATTATTTATGTTTCCGGCCTTAGCATGTTCATGTGTTTCTCTTGCGACATAATGAATGCCTGATTCATCTGCGAATCTTCTAAACTCTTGCCTGGCGCCATCATCAAGGATCCAGACGTGTAATTTATCTTTTGGCCAGTCTAATGCCAGTGCACCATAAACTGTATTCTTCACAACCGTCAGAGGTTCATTATAAGTGGGTATTAATATATCAACATTAGGCCATTCTTCTTTATTGTCTGGTAAGGGTATACACTCTCTGTTCAATGGAAAGCAAACCTGAAAGTAACCCAGTAATAAGACAAGCCAGGCATACGTCTCAGCAACTAATAGCGTTACTGAAAAGAAGCTGTCTGGAACCTCATCCAGGATAACTGAAGAAGAGTAACGCCACCATAGATATCTGGAAGATATGAGTACGCCAATCCCCATCAAAATAAGGGTAATTATCCTTCCCTTAACAAAATTGATGAGAAAAACAGAGATGCAAATGATAATAGAGAATAATATTTGTTGATAACGTCCAAGAGGCTGTTCGACAATCGATATAAAAACAAAACATAGCAATATAGCAACAACCAGAAGGATTTTGTTGTATGCTTCTTTATTTTTAAAGATCATGGCATCTAGTCATTCATTAATACTATTATTCAAACTGTGTGTTTTTTTGAAACATAAGGAACCAATTCAATGAAATTTAACACATTAACACCATGTTATCTGAGCTCTACCATTTTGCTTACTTTTGTATAATCGTTCATCTGCCAACAATTTCAACCGTTCAATATTATTCATGCACTCGTCAGTATTAGCTACGCCAATGCTGCAACTACAATTCAACCCACCCATCGAGAAATGAACAATTCGGTGCAAAATTCTTGTTAGTTGACTTACATCTTTATCATGATAAATGATAGCGAACTCATCGCCACCAAACCGATAAATTTCACCTTTACTGCGAGGCAATTCATCTTTAATAAGATTAACTATTTTTATGAGTACCTCATCACCAAACAAATGGCCAAACTTATCATTAATAGACTAGCCCCCAGAATCTCCAGACAACCAATATCACTTAAATAAGTGATAGTCTTAATACTAGTTTTTAGACTAGTCATTGGAGAACAGATGATTGATGTCTTAGGACCGGAGAAACGCAGACGG
>NZ_PYQM01000079.1:0-5689 GCF_003027595.1 Escherichia sp. 20412-1
AGAGTCAAGCATTTTTTCGCTTTTCTCTGTCGAAGTTCTCAGGAGAACCCCGCTGACCCGGCGGCTTATTTGCCGTTGTTCCGTGTCAGTGGTGGCGCATTATAGGGAGTTATTCCGGCCTGACAAGCGAAAAATATAAAAACTTTATCGTTCGCTCAATTTTCAGGCAAAACACCCCGAGCATGGTCTTTTCCGTCTAACTTATAGACAGAAACGAGCCCCGAAGGACTCGTTTTATCATTTACTGGACGGCGACAATGCGGTCTTCATTAACTTCCAGGCGAATGACTTTGCCAGGAACCAATTCACCAGACAGTATTTGCTGCGCCAGCGGGTTTTCGATCTGTTGCTGGATAGCACGTTTCAGAGGACGTGCACCATAAACCGGATCGTAACCATTCTCGCTCAGCAGTTTCAGTGCCTCGTCAGAAATGTGGATTTCATAACCCCGTTCTTCCAGACGTTTGTACAGACGTTTCAACTGGATCTGGGCAATCGAAGCGATATGTTGTTCACCCAACGGGTGGAAGACCACAACTTCATCAATACGGTTTATGAATTCCGGACGGAAGTTATGGCTAACCACGCCGAGCACCAGCTCTTTCATGCGCGCATAATCCAGTTCACCGAAACGTTCCTGGATCAGATCGGAGCCGAGGTTAGAGGTCATAATGACCACCGTATTACGGAAATCGACCGTTCTCCCCTGCCCATCAGTCAGACGTCCGTCATCCAGAACCTGCAACAGAATGTTGAATACATCCGGATGCGCTTTTTCCACTTCATCCAGCAGAATGACGGAATAAGGACGACGACGCACCGCTTCAGTCAGGTAGCCACCTTCTTCATAACCCACATATCCCGGAGGTGCACCAACCAGACGAGACACCGAGTGTTTCTCCATAAACTCGGACATATCGATACGAACCATCGCCTCGTCACTGTCGAACATAAAATTCGCCAGCGCCTTACAGAGTTCGGTTTTACCTACACCCGTTGGACCGAGGAACAAGAACGAACCAATCGGGCGATTAGGATCCGCAAGCCCCGCACGGCTACGACGAATGGCGTTAGATACCGCATCAACGGCTTCGTTTTGGCCAATAACACGATGGTGCAGTTCTTGCTCCATACGCAGCAGTTTTTCGCGCTCACTTTCCATCATGCGAGAAACAGGAATGCCCGTCCAACGCGCCAACACTTCAGCAATTTCTGCGTCAGTCACTTTATTACGCAACAGACGCATGGTTTTGCCTTCGAGCTGTGTAGCCGCTTCCAGTTGTTTTTCGAGCTCCGGAATTTTGCCGTATTGCAGTTCGGACATCCGCGCCAGATCACCTACACGGCGCGCCTGTTCAATGGCGATTTTCGCCTGTTCCAGTTCGGCTTTAATGGTCTGGGTGCCAGAGAGTGACGCTTTCTCTGCTTTCCACTCCTCTTCTAACTCAGAGTACTGGCGTTCTTTGTCACTCAGTTCTTCATTGAGCATATCCAGACGTTTTTTACTGGCTTCATCAGACTCTTTCATTAACGCCTGTTGTTCCAGCTTAAGCTGGATAATTCGACGATCGAGTCGGTCAAGCTCTTCCGGTTTTGAGTCAATCTGCATACGGATACTGGATGCCGCTTCATCGATCAGGTCGATGGCTTTATCTGGCAACTGACGGTCAGCAATGTAGCGATGAGACAACGTCGCCGCTGCAACAATTGCCGGGTCAGTAATTTGCACATGGTGGTGCAGCTCGTAACGTTCTTTCAGGCCACGCAGAATAGCAATGGTGTCTTCCACCGTTGGCTCGGCAACAAACACTTTCTGGAAACGACGTTCCAGCGCCGCATCTTTTTCAATGTACTGGCGATATTCATCAAGGGTGGTCGCGCCCACGCAGTGCAGTTCACCACGGGCCAGTGCCGGTTTCAGCATATTCCCGGCGTCCATTGCGCCATCGGCTTTACCTGCGCCCACCATGGTGTGCAGCTCATCGATAAACAGAATGACGTTGCCTTCCTGTTTCGACAGATCGTTCAGCACGCCTTTCAGACGTTCTTCAAACTCACCACGATATTTCGCCCCAGCCACCAGCGCGCCCATATCCAGCGCCAGTACGCGGCGGCCTTTCAGCCCTTCCGGTACTTCGCCATTGATAATACGCTGCGCCAAACCTTCAACGATGGCGGTTTTACCGACACCAGGTTCACCGATCAGTACCGGGTTATTTTTAGTACGGCGTTGCAGTACCTGAATGGTACGACGAATTTCTTCATCACGACCAATTACCGGATCGAGTTTACCTTGTTCGGCACGTTCGGTAAGGTCAATGGTATATTTTTTCAAAGCCTGACGTTGGTCTTCGGCTCCTTGATCATTCACGCTTTCACCTCCACGCATTTGTTCAATCGCTTGAGTAATGTTGGCGGTGGTCGCCCCTGCTGCTTTCAGGATGTCGGCCAGCGTGCCGCGAGACTCAAGTGCCGCCAGAACAAACAGTTCTGAAGAGATAAAGTTATCACCACGTTTTTGCGCCAGCTTGTCGCAAAGATTAAGAACGCGCACCAGATCTTGTGAAGGCTGGACATCGCCCCCTGTACCTTCAACCTGCGGTAAACGATTTAATGCCTGATTGATATCTGTGCGCAATTGGCCAGCATTAATGCCAGCGGATGTTAATAAAGGACTAACCGAACCCCCTTCCTGATTCAGCAGGGCGCTCATTAAATGAAGTGGTTCGATGAATTGGTTGTCGTGCCCGAGTGCAAGTGATTGGGCATCGGCAAGAGCAAGCTGGAATTTGTTAGTAAGACGATCCAGACGCATAACTCCTCCCATAACGGATCAAAGTTGCTACTGGAGATTAAATGAGGTCATCCCTCAATTATTCAAGGTTATTGACCAGATTAATGTGAAAAGAAAATCACGCGTACCGGATCGTCTTGATTCTTTAGGTTATATCAGCCAAATGAAACTTGCCATACGACCCGTGCACTTGTCGCGACGATAAGAGAAGAAAGTCTCATTTTCAGTGTATGTACAGCGATTACCACCGAAAATTTGTTCAACACCGACGTTCGCCAGACGCTGCCGGGCAAGCAGATAAATATCCGCCAGATATTTATCACCACGCTGAATGAAAGCCTCGCTCGCTTTGGCATCTACTGCCATAAATGCCTCGCGAACCTCCGGCCCCACTTCAAAGGCGCGCGGACCAATTGCGGGTCCCAGCCAGGCAAGAATGTTTTCTGGCTTATCAGCAAAACAAGAAACTGTCTCCTCCAGCACACCAGCGCAAAGTCCACGCCAGCCAGCATGAGCAGCGGCGACTTCCGTTCCCGCACGGTTGCAAAACAGCACAGGCAGGCAGTCGGCAGTCATCACAGCGCAAACCGTGCCAGGTGTGTTGCTATAAGATGCATCCGCCCGTTTAGAGGCATAAGGTTCGCCAGTAAGCCTTAGAACATCTTTCCCATGTACCTGCTCAAGCCACACCGGTTTTGAAGGCAAATTGCCCGCAGCAAAAAGTCGCCTGCGATTCTCCTCAACGTGTTCCGGGTTATCACCACAATGGGCCCCCAGATTGAGAGAATCGTAAGGCGGTAAGCTAACGCCGCCAATACGGGTAGAGCTACAGGCCGCAACACCTTTTGGCAACGGCCACTGCGGGACAATCAACTTACTCATAACCAGTCCACTTCATCCTTATGCTCTTCGAAATCGGCGCGCATCACCTCAATCAGTTCAACCATATCTTGTGGGATAGGCGCGTGCCATTCCATTTCGATACCGGAAATCGGGTGATAGAGACGTAGCATCGTTGCGTGAAGCGCCTGACGATCAAACTTACGCAGCGTGGAGATAAACGCTTCCGACGCCCCCTTCGGCGGACGCGGGCGACCACCATAAACCGGATCACCCACCAGCGGATGAGTGATATGCGCCATATGCACGCGGATCTGATGCGTACGTCCTGTTTCGAGACGCAACCGCAGACGCGTGTGCACACGGAAGTGTTCCATGATGCGATAGTGAGTGACCGCTGGTTTGCCCATCGGATGCACCGCCATATGGGTGCGTTTGGTGGGATGGCGGCTGATTGGCTCGTCCACCGTGCCACCCGCAGTCATATGACCAATCGCTACGGCTTCGTACTCACGGGTAATTTCACGCCGTTGCAGAGACTCCACCAAACGCGTCTGAGCTGGAACCGTTTTTGCCACAACCATCAAACCCGTCGTGTCTTTATCCAGACGATGGACAATGCCCGCACGCGGAACATCTGCAATTGGCGGATAGTAATGAAGCAACGCATTCAACACCGTGCCATCAGGGTTACCCGCGCCAGGATGTACAACCAGGTCGCGCGGTTTATTAATAACAATGATGTCTTCATCTTCATAGACGATATCCAGTGGGATATCCTGCGGTTCAAAACGCGCTTCTTCTTCAATTTCGGCGTTGATGGCAACCTGCTCGCCACCCAATACTTTTTCTTTCGGCTTATCACAAACTTTGCCGTTAACCAGCACGCGCTGGTCGAGGATCCATTCTTTTATCCGCGAACGTGAATAATCCGGGAACATTTCGGCCAAAGCTTGATCTAAGCGTTGACCGAGTTGGTTTTCGGACACTGTTGCAGTGAGTTGTACTCGTTGTGCCATATATACTGCTTCTTCGTTTATCGTTGGGGTTTTACGGCTTTGCCGTTTAATATAGTGTGCTATTGTAGCTGGTCTTAACCGGGAGCAGGAACAGAGAATCTCCCGTAATACATTTTGAGGAAAGTCAAAACGTCATGACGCGCATGAAATATCTGGTGGCAGCCGCCACATTAAGCCTGTTTTTGGCGGGTTGCTCGGGTTCAAAGGAAGAAGTACCTGATAATCCGCCAAATGAAATTTACGCGACTGCACAACAAAAGCTGCAGGACGGTAACTGGAGACAGGCAATAACGCAACTGGAAGCGTTAGATAATCGCTATCCGTTTGGTCCGTATTCACAGCAGGTGCAGTTGGATCTCATCTACGCCTATTATAAAAACGCCGATCTGCCGTTAGCACAGGCTGCCATCGATCGTTTTATTCGCCTGAACCCGACCCATCCGAATATCGATTATGTCATGTATATGCGTGGCCTGACCAATATGGCACTGGATGACAGTGCGCTACAAGGATTCTTTGGCGTTGACCGTAGCGATCGCGATCCTCAACATGCTCGAGCTGCGTTTAGTGACTTTTCCAAATTAGTTCGCGGCTATCCGAACAGTCAGTACACCACCGATGCCACCAAACGTCTGGTGTTCCTGAAAGATCGCCTGGCGAAATATGAATACTCTGTTGCCGAGTACTATACAGAACGCGGCGCATGGGTTGCTGTCGTTAACCGTGTAGAAGGCATGCTGCGTGATTTCCCGGATACTCAGGCTACACGTGATGCTCTGCCACTAATGGAAAATGCTTACCGTCAGATGCAGATGAATGCACAAGCTGAAAAAGTCGCGAAAATCATCGCCGCAAACAGCAGTAATACATAACAGAATTCTGAAACACAAAACGGCAGCCCTTGAGCTCTAATGCCGATCAGTTAAGGATCAGTTGACCGATCCAGTGGCTGTGTAAGAATCCGGAAACGCTCACTCGTTTCCGGATTTTTTTATGCACATTGGACAGGCCCTTGATCTGGTATCCCGTTACGATT
>NZ_PYQM01000007.1:0-151215 GCF_003027595.1 Escherichia sp. 20412-1
GACGGCGCTTGCGTAGCGTTACAGTACCTGATTCGGCAAGGCAACGAGAGATGAGTTCGGGGTCGAGGTAATCCCCCAGAGAAGTCAGTGGGTTACGCAGAGAATCGTAACGGGATACCAGATCAAGAGCCTGTCCAATGTGCATAAAAAAATCCGGAAACGAGTGAGCGTTTCCGGATTCTTACACAGCCACTGGATCGGTCAACTGATCCTTAACTGATCGGCATTAGAGCAACGTCTCCGGTTTTTTGTGCTTAACTCCGGCCTTAATTGGTCGCCGGATATTCCTGAATCGTAACCTGCAACGTTAACTGCTTATCGTCACGCATCACTACAACCGGGATCACCGAACCAGGGCGAATTTCTGCTACCTGATCCATCGTCTCCAGAGCAGAGATAGCCGGTTTGTTATCCACAGAGATAATCAGATCGTTGACCTGGATACCCGCGTTAGCTGCCGGGCCATCAGGTGACACTTCATTAACCACGATCCCTTGCAGTTGATCGATGCCGCCACCCTGGGCGTGCAGAGGAGCAATCTCGCGTCCACCGATACCAATGTAGCCACGGATCACGCGACCATCGCGGATCAACTTATCCATAATTTTGGTCGCTAACTGGAAGGGAATTGCAAAGCCGATACCTTCCGGCGTTTCGCCATCGTTACTCTTATCAAACGACAGCGTGTTGATGCCCATCAATTCGCCCAGCGAGTTAACCAGCGCGCCGCCGGAGTTACCGTGGTTAATGGAGGCATCGGTTTGCAGGAAGTTTTGCCGTCCGGTTGGGTTCAGGCCGATTCGACCCGTGGCGCTGATAATCCCCTGAGTAATGGTTTGTCCGAGGTTGTACGGGTTACCGATCGCCAGCACCACATCGCCAATGTGCGGTACGCGACGAGCATTAATTGGGATAGTGGGTAAACCGCCAGTGGCATTAATTTTAAGCACTGCCAGATCGGTCAGAGAGTCAGATCCCACCAGTAACGCTTCAAAAACACGACCATCCTGTAAGGCGACGATGATCTGATCGGCGTCGTTGATCACGTGTTTGTTGGTGATGATATAACCGCGTTGATCCATGATCACACCAGATCCCAGCGTGCGGATCTCAAGCTGATTGTGTGAGGTCGTATTTAAACCACGGTTATAGACGTTGACTACTGCTGGCGCAGCGCGGCGAACCGCCAGATTATAGCTGGCAGGCGTCTCATCGGTACTGTCGAATTGCGGCGTGGAAAGCGGGTTAATGCTGCGCAGCGAAGGCATGGCAACCAGCAGAATAGCGCCGACAATTAATCCAATCGCAACGGAACGTAAGAGCTTCACAAACATGATGGAGGCGTCGTTAATAAAGGGAACGGCAGCAGCATACCACGAGTTAACCGGACATCACACGTCAGCCTGATGCCCGGTTTGCGACATTAACGCATTAGTAAGTAGATGCTTTCATTGCCGCGTACAATCTGCAGGGCGATGATGGCTGGTTTGGTTGCCAGCACTTTGCGCATTTCAGCAATTGAGTTCACCCGATCGCGGTTTACGCCAATGATCACATCGTCTTTTTGCAAACCAGCCTGGGCGGCAGGGCTACCTTTAACCACTTCATCGATCTTAATGCCTTTGCTGCCATCTTTTAGCTGACCATCGCTCAACGTTGCGCCTTCCAGCGCTGGTGTGATCATCTCAGCACTGGCGGATGATGACGTGCTGGTATCGAGGGTCACTTCCACTTCCAGCGGCTTGCCGTTACGCAGCAGACCGAGCTTCACTTTCGTGCCCGGCTCGGTGGTCGCGATGCGCGAACGCAACTCGGCAAAGCTATTAAGTGGTTTGCCATTGAGGCTGGTAATAATATCACCCGCTTTCACGCCCGCTTTTGCTGAGCCAGAACCTGGTAGCACTTCGCTGACAAATGCTCCGCGTTGTACGTCAAGGTTGAAGGCTTTAGCGATATCGGCACTCATCTCTGTACCTTTGATACCTAACAGGCCGCGTTTGATTTCACCGAAGTCGATAAGTTGCTGTGCCAGGGTGCGGGCCATATTACTCGGAATGGCAAAACCAATCCCGACGCTACCACCGCCAGGAGCAAGGATTGCTGTGTTGATACCAATTAATTCACCGTTAAGGTTTAACAGCGCACCGCCGGAGTTACCACGGTTAATGGAGGCATCGGTCTGGATAAAGTTTTCCAGACCTTCAAGATTCAACCCGCTGCGACCTAATGCGGAAACAATCCCGGAGGTAGCGGTTTGCCCGAGTCCAAACGGGTTACCGACCGCGACGGCAAAATCACCGACGCGCAGTTTATCGGAGTCGGCAATGGCGATCTGCGTTAACTTGCCAGGATTCTGGATTTGCAGCAGGGCAATGTCGCTCTGGTCATCGCCGCCAATCAGCTTCGCATCAAACTCACGCCCGTCATTGAGCTGAATACTGATTTTCTGCGCCTGATTAATGACATGGTTGTTGGTCAGCACATAACCTTTACTGGCATTGATAATGACGCCGGAGCCTAAACCTTCGAAGGGTTGCGCTGGTTGATCCGGTAAATCATCACCAAAAAACTTTTTGAATTCTTCCGGAATTTTCTGCTCCTGGCTGGCGGTTCCTTCGACTCGAACGCTTACTACCGCGGGAAGCACTTTTTCCAGCATCGGGGCCAGACTGGGCAGTGGCGCTTGACCGGCAACCTGAGCGGGAATCGATGCGATGGCCTGAAACGGCGCCGAGAGAGTTAACCCGACACTTAACGCTAATGCACTCAACAGCTGGGTTTGTTTTTTCATTTATTCCTGCTCTCGTACCTGAATGATAAGAAAAAGAGATTCAAAACAGTTTGATGTTATTGAATTTTCAGATGGCTAACAATGAGACATCAAATTAAATGATAGTCGGAGGCGGGAGAAGAGGAGGGCGCAATGGCTGCGCCCGAAAAATAAATTAGTCGCGCTTCGCGCCAGTACGCAGCAGACCGGATGCGCCTTCAGAATAGTCACGCGGCATCTGCACTGGAGCCTGATCGTTGCTGGCTTCAGACTCGGCCAGACGATTGCGGAACGGGTTGGCCTCTGCGGACAGTTCCGGTAGCAGGCTGCTGGAGCTTTTCGCCATGTGTTGATATAGCTGGCGATAGTCGTGCGCCATGGTATCCAGCAATTCCGCACTGCGGGCAAAGTGATTAACCAGCTCTTCGCGATACTCGTCCAGTTCAGCTTTATTTTTTTCCAGTTCGTACTGTAACGCCTGTT
The DNA here is from genome assembly GCF_003027595.1 of Escherichia sp. 20412-1. Lineage (NCBI taxonomy): Bacteria > Pseudomonadati > Pseudomonadota > Gammaproteobacteria > Enterobacterales > Enterobacteriaceae > Escherichia > Escherichia sp. 20412-1. The sequence goes on from NZ_PYQM01000007.1 coordinate 3,254, forward strand.
GCTGGCGTAACTTGCGATTACCAAAACGCATGGCCACAGCACCAATAATGATGCCGACGACTAACCCAATTAGCGCATATTCCCAGGTCATGAACATCTCCCGTTGTCTTTTGTTTCCGTAGGGTGTTGGCTTCAGGCTCCATGCCTGCGGCTGATTATGCCACTATAACCGTTAATTCCACAGAAGTGGAATCCCGACTGCATATCGCGTAGTGTAGAACGGCCTTTTTTTCGTCAACCGTGAACAACGGTACACCGATTATTCAAGGAATAACAATAACATCATGCAAAGCGTTACCCCGACATCGCAATACCTGAAGGCGCTCAATGAAGGCAGCCATCAACCCGACGACGTACAAAAAGAGGCCGTCAGTCGCCTGGAAATTATTTATCAGGAACTCATCAGTAGCACGCCACCAGCCGCCAGGGTGAGCGGGATAATGGCGCGGGTCGGTAAGCTATGGGGTAAACGTGAAGATACAAGCAACGCGCCGGTGCGTGGCTTATATATGTGGGGCGGTGTAGGGCGTGGAAAAACCTGGTTGATGGATCTGTTCTATCAAAGTTTGCCGGGAGAGCGAAAACAGCGCCTGCACTTTCACCGTTTTATGCTGCGTGTGCATGAAGAATTAACCACATTGCAGGGGCAGAGCGATCCGCTGGAAATTATTGCTGATCGTTTCAAAGCTGAAACCGATGTGCTCTGTTTTGACGAATTTTTTGTCTCGGATATTACCGATGCTATGCTGCTGGGCGGCCTGATGAAAGCGTTGTTTGCTCGCGGTATAACGCTGGTGGCGACGTCAAATATTCCGCCGGATGAACTTTATCGAAATGGTTTACAACGTGCGCGTTTTCTTCCGGCTATCGACGCCATTAAACAGCATTGTGATGTGATGAACGTCGATGCTGGCGTTGATTATCGGCTGCGCACGCTCACTCAGGCGCATCTGTGGCTGTCGCCGCTCAATGATGAAACGCGTGAACAGATGGATAAGCTGTGGCTGGCACTGGCAGGTGCAAAACGAGAACAATCCCCCACACTGGAAATCAATCATCGACCGCTGGCGACAATGGGCGTAGAAAACCAGACACTGGCAGTGTCATTTACCACGCTGTGCGTCGATGCCCGTAGCCAGCATGACTATATTGCGCTCTCACGTCTGTTTCACACGGTGATGTTGTTTGATGTGCCTGTCATGACGCGGTTGATGGAGAGCGAAGCGCGGCGTTTTATTGCGCTGGTGGATGAGTTTTACGAGCGCCACGTCAAGCTGGTGGTGAGCGCGGAAGTCCCTTTGTACGAAATTTATCAGGGTGAGCGACTAAAGTTTGAGTTTCAGCGCTGTCTGTCACGTTTGCAGGAAATGCAAAGCGAAGAGTATTTGACGCGTGAGCATTTGGCGTAATTTATGCCATACGTCTTATCCTGACAGCGTACAAACAACCGCGTCATTGCTGATAAAACCTGCCACAAATCACAAAAAGGGGTCGATCTTTGACCCCGACTTCTCTATAATCCTGCGACCCCACGTTACAAGAAAGTTTTTTTCCCAAAACTTTTTGTGTGCTGGCATAGGCTATTCGAAGGGGTAGGTTTGCCGGACTTTGTCGTGTGAACCTCAACAATTGAAGACGTTTGGGTGTTCACCAACGTGTAACTATTTATTGGGTAAGCTTTTAATGAAAACTTTTACAGCTAAACCAGAAACCGTAAAACGCGACTGGTATGTTGTTGACGCGACCGGTAAAACTCTGGGCCGTCTGGCTTCCGAACTGGCTCTGCGCCTGCGCGGTAAGCATAAAGCGGAATACACTCCGCACGTAGATACTGGTGATTACATCATCGTTCTGAACGCTGACAAAGTTGCTGTAACCGGCAACAAGCGTACTGACAAAGTGTACTATCACCACACCGGTCACATCGGTGGTATCAAACAAGCGACCTTTGAAGAGATGATTGCTCGCCGTCCTGAGCGTGTGATTGAAATCGCGGTTAAAGGCATGTTGCCAAAAGGCCCGCTGGGTCGTGCTATGTTCCGTAAACTGAAAGTTTACGCGGGTAACGAGCACAACCACGCGGCACAGCAACCGCAAGTTCTTGACATCTAATCGGGATTATAGGCAATGGCTGAAAATCAATACTACGGCACTGGTCGCCGCAAAAGTTCCGCAGCTCGCGTTTTCATCAAACCGGGCAACGGCAAAATCGTTATCAACCAACGTTCTCTGGAACAGTACTTCGGTCGTGAAACTGCCCGCATGGTAGTTCGTCAGCCGCTGGAACTGGTCGACATGGTTGAGAAACTGGATCTGTACATCACCGTTAAAGGTGGTGGTATCTCTGGTCAGGCTGGTGCGATCCGTCACGGTATCACCCGCGCTCTGATGGAGTACGACGAGTCCCTGCGTTCTGAACTGCGTAAAGCTGGCTTCGTTACTCGTGACGCTCGTCAGGTTGAACGTAAGAAAGTCGGTCTGCGTAAAGCACGTCGTCGTCCGCAGTTCTCCAAACGTTAATTGCTTTCTGCTTCGGCAGAATACAATTTGCGAAAAAACCCGCTCCGGCGGGTTTTTTTATAGCTTAAGTCTGAATCTGTGTAAAAACAGAAAACGTGCTTTTTACTGCCACCCAACAGGAGGTAAAGGCAAAAACAACATCGCTGATAAGGGATTAAGTCAACCATTTCAGGCTAAGGAACATCTCTTTTTCCCCATTTCCGGCATCGACTTACCACAAAGGTCGCAAAATCTGGTAAACTATCATCCAATTTTCTGCCCAAATGTCGAGTATTGCTCATTTTTTGTTTGATTTTCGAACAGTGAAGGCAATTCCTCATTGGGTAACATAACTTCTGACCGGCCACCTGGTGGCTGGTAGCAGTAAAAATTCTGACTATACCTGGAGGTTTTCATGGCTGTCGCTGCCAACAAACGTTCGGTAATGACGCTGTTTTCCGGTCCTACTGACATCTATAGCCATCAGGTCCGCATTGTGCTGGCTGAGAAAGGTGTAAGTTTCGAGATCGAACACGTGGAAAAGGACAATCCGCCTCAGGATCTGATTGACCTCAACCCGAATCAGAGCGTTCCGACCCTGGTGGATCGTGAGCTGACCCTGTGGGAATCTCGCATCATTATGGAATACCTGGATGAGCGTTTCCCGCATCCGCCACTGATGCCTGTTTACCCGGTAGCTCGCGGTGAAAGCCGTCTGTACATGCACCGCATCGAAAAAGACTGGTACACGCTGATGAACACCATCATCAACGGTTCAGCCTCTGAAGCGGATGCCGCACGTAAGCAACTGCGCGAAGAACTGCTGGCCATCGCGCCGGTCTTCGGTCAGAAACCGTACTTCCTGAGCGATGAGTTCAGCCTGGTCGATTGCTACCTTGCTCCGCTGCTGTGGCGTCTGCCGCAACTGGGCATCGAGTTCAGCGGCCCGGGTGCGAAAGAGCTGAAAGGCTATATGACTCGTGTCTTTGAGCGTGACTCTTTCCTTGCTTCTTTAACTGAAGCAGAACGTGAAATGCGTCTGGGCCGGAGTTAATCTGTATGGATTTGTCACAGCTAACACCACGTCGTCCCTATCTGCTGCGTGCATTCTATGAGTGGTTGCTGGATAACCAGCTCACGCCGCACCTGGTGGTGGATGTGACGCTCCCTGGCGTGCAGGTTCCTATGGAATATGCGCGTGACGGGCAAATCGTACTCAATATTGCGCCGCGTGCAGTTGGTAATCTGGAACTGGCGAATGATGAAGTGCGCTTTAACGCGCGCTTTGGTGGCATTCCGCGCCAGGTTTCAGTACCGCTGGCTGCCGTGCTGGCTATCTACGCCCGCGAAAATGGCGCAGGAACGATGTTCGAGCCTGAAGCTGCCTACGACGAAGATGCCAGCATTATGAATGATGATGAAGCATCGGCAGATAATGAAACCGTTATGTCGGTCATTGACGGCGATAAGCCAGATCACGATGATGACCATCATCCTGACGATGAACCTCCGCAGCCCCCCCGCGGTGGTCGCCCGGCATTGCGGGTTGTGAAATAAATGATAAACAGGCCCATGTGGCCTGTTTTGCTATCTACCTTCTTTTCGCCTGATTTTAATACTGTGTTACGATAACTTCGCTATTATCCGTCAACATATTTTCCCAGAAGAGCCCTATGAACGCATTTGATCCGCAAGCAGAAGATTCTCCGGCTACTATCGGTCGTAACTTGCGTCGTCGTCCGCTGGCGCGTAAAAAACTCTCCGAAATGGTGGAAGAAGAGCTGGAGCAGATGATTCGCCGTCGCGAATTTGGCGAAGGTGAGCAACTGCCGTCTGAACGCGAACTTATGGCGTTCTTTAACGTTGGGCGTCCTTCGGTGCGTGAAGCGCTGGCGGCGTTAAAGCGCAAAGGTTTGGTACAAATTAATAACGGCGAACGCGCTCGCGTCTCGCGTCCTTCCGCGGATACCATCATTGGTGAGCTATCCGGTATGGCGAAAGATTTCCTTTCCCATCCTGGTGGGATAGCCCATTTCGAACAACTACGTCTATTCTTTGAGTCCAGCCTGGTGCGTTATGCGGCTGAACATGCCACCGATGAACAAATCGATTTGTTGGCAAAAGCACTGGAAATCAACAGTCAATCTTTGGATAACAACGCTGCGTTCATTCGTTCAGACGTTGATTTCCACCGCGTACTGGCGGAGATCCCTGGCAACCCGATCTTTATGGCGATCCACGTTGCTCTGCTTGACTGGCTGATCGCAGCTCGTCCGACAGTAGCTGACCAGGCGCTACACGAACATAACAACGTTAGTTATCAGCAGCATATTGCGATCGTTGACGCGATCCGGCGTCACGATCCCGACGAAGCCGATCGCGCATTGCAATCGCATCTCAACAGCGTCTCTGCCACCTGGCACGCCTTCGGGCAGACCGCAAACAAAAAGAAATAATGCCACTTTAGTGAAGCAGATCGCATTATAAGCGTTCTGTATGATGTGTTGCTTATTTGATCTGGTATAACAGGTATAAAGGTATATCGTTTTTAACAGGCAAGCATCACTTCAGAGGTATTTATGGCAACGAATTTACGTGGCGTAATGGCCGCACTCCTGACTCCTTTTGACCAACAACAAGCACTGGATAAAGCGAGTCTGCGCCGCCTGGTTCAGTTCAATATTCAGCAGGGCATCGACGGCCTGTACGTAGGTGGTTCAACCGGTGAAGCCTTTGTGCAGAGCCTTTCCGAGCGTGAACAGGTACTGGAGATTGTCGCTGAAGAAGCAAAAGGCAAGATTAAACTCATCGCTCACGTAGGTTGCGTCAGCACTGCGGAAAGCCAGCAACTTGCGGCATCTGCTAAACGTTATGGCTTTGATGCTGTCTCTGCGGTCACGCCGTTCTACTATCCTTTCAGCTTTGAAGAACACTGCGATCACTACCGGGCAATCATTGATTCGGCGGATGGTTTGCCGATGGTGGTGTACAACATTCCGGCACTGAGCGGTGTAAAACTGAGTCTGGATCAGATCAACACCCTGGTTACGCTGCCAGGCGTAGGGGCGTTGAAACAGACCTCTGGCGATCTCTATCAGATGGAACAGATCCGTCGCGAGCATCCGGATCTGGTGCTCTATAACGGTTACGACGAAATCTTCGCCTCCGGCCTGCTGGCGGGCGCAGACGGTGGTATTGGCAGTACTTACAACATTATGGGATGGCGTTATCAAGGCATCGTGAAGGCGCTGAAAGAAGGGGATATCCAGACCGCTCAGAAACTGCAAACCGAATGTAATAAAGTCATTGATTTACTGATTAAAACGGGCGTATTCCGCGGTCTGAAAACCGTTCTGCACTATATGGATGTGGTGTCTGTGCCGCTGTGTCGCAAACCGTTTGGTCCGGTGGATGAAAAATATCTGCCAGAACTGAAGGCGCTGGCCCAGCAGTTGATGCAAGAGCGCGGGTGAGTTCTTTTCCCTCACCCGCCCCTACCGGGTGAGGGGAAATAACCGCATCTGTACCCTACAACTTTCATACCAAAGCGTGTGGGCATCGCCCACCGCGGGAGACTCACAATGAGTACAACGATCCAGAATATCCCGTGGTATCGCCATCTCAACCGCGCACAATGGCGGGCATTTTCCGCTGCCTGGTTGGGATACCTGCTTGATGGTTTTGATTTCGTTTTAATTGCCCTGGTACTTACTGAAGTACAGGGTGAGTTTGGGCTGACGACGGTACAGGCAGCAAGCCTGATCTCCGCAGCCTTCATCTCTCGCTGGTTCGGCGGCCTGATGCTTGGCGCTATGGGCGACCGCTACGGACGTCGACTGGCAATGGTCACCAGTATTGTTCTCTTTTCTGCCGGTACACTGGCTTGCGGCTTTGCGCCTGGCTACATCACTATGTTTATCGCGCGTCTGGTGATCGGTATGGGGATGGCGGGTGAATACGGCTCCAGCGCTACTTATGTAATTGAAAGCTGGCCAAAACACTTGCGCAACAAAGCCAGTGGTTTTCTGATTTCAGGCTTCTCTGTGGGGGCTGTAGTTGCCGCTCAGGTTTACAGTCTGGTGGTTCCGGTCTGGGGCTGGCGTGCGCTGTTCTTTATCGGCATTTTACCCATCATCTTCGCTCTCTGGCTGCGTAAAAACATCCCGGAAGCGGAAGACTGGAAAGAGAAGCACGCAGGTAAAGCGCCGGTACGCACGATGGTGGATATTCTTTATCGCGGTGAACATCGCATCGCCAATATTGTGATGACGCTGGCAGCGGCTACTGCGCTGTGGTTCTGCTTTGCCGGTAACCTGCAAAATGCCGCAATCGTCGCTGTTCTCGGGCTGTTATGTGCTGCGATCTTTATTAGCTTTATGGTTCAGAGTACGGGCAAGCGCTGGCCAACGGGCGTGACGCTGATGGTGGTTGTGTTGTTTGCTTTCCTTTACTCATGGCCGATTCAGGCGCTGCTGCCGACGTATCTGAAAACCGATTTGGCGTATGACCCACATACGGTCGCCAATGTCCTGTTCTTTAGTGGCTTTGGTGCGGCAGTTGGCTGCTGCGTTGGTGGCTTCCTCGGTGACTGGCTGGGAACGCGCAAAGCCTACGTTTGTAGCCTGCTGGCCTCGCAATTGCTGATTATTCCGGTATTTGCGATTGGCGGTGCAAACGTCTGGGTACTCGGTCTGTTACTGTTCTTCCAGCAAATGCTTGGTCAGGGGATCTCCGGGATCTTGCCGAAACTGATCGGCGGTTATTTTGATACCGACCAGCGAGCGGCGGGACTGGGCTTTACCTACAACGTTGGTGCATTGGGTGGTGCACTGGCACCGATCATTGGTGCGCTGATTGCTCAACGCCTGGACCTGGGGACGGCTCTGGGATCGCTCTCGTTCAGCCTGACGTTTGTGGTGATCCTGCTGATTGGTCTGGATATGCCCTCCCGGGTTCAGCGCTGGTTGCGCCCGGAAGCATTGCGTACTCATGACTCCATCGATGGCAAACCATTCAGCGGTGCGGTGCCGTTTGGCAACACCAAAGATGATTTAGTCAAAACCAAAAGTTAATCCTGTAGCCCGGTTCTGAACCGGGCCTTTCGCGAAGGGAAGAAGTATGTCGTTACTTGCACAACTGGATCAAAAAATCGCCGCTAATGGTGGCCTGATTGTCTCCTGCCAGCCGGTTCCTGACAGCCCGCTCGATAAACCCGAAATCGTCGCAGCTATGGCATTAGCGGCAGAGCAGGCCGGTGCGGTTGCTATTCGTATAGAAGGAGTGGCAAACCTGAAAGCCACTCGTGCGGTAGTGAGCGTGCCGATTATCGGGATTGTGAAACGCGATCTGGAGGATTCGCCGGTACGTATTACCGCCTACATTGAAGATGTTGATGCGCTGGCACAGGCGGGCGCGGACATTATCGCGATTGATGGCACCGATCGCCCGCGTCCGGTGCCTGTTGAAACACTGTTGGCACGTATTCACCATCACGGATTGCTGGCGATGACCGACTGCTCAACGCCGGAAGACGGCCTGGCTTGCCAAAAACTGGGTGCTGAGATTATTGGCACGACGCTTTCTGGCTATACCACGCCTGAAACCCCGGAAGAGCCTGATCTGGCGCTGGTGAAAACGTTGAGCGATGCCGGATGTCGGGTGATTGCCGAAGGGCGATACAACACGCCAGCGCAGGCGGCAGATGCCATGCGTCATGGCGCATGGGCGGTGACAGTCGGTTCAGCCATTACGCGTCTTGAGCACATTTGCCAGTGGTACAACACAGCGATGAAAAAGGCGGTGCTATGACCATACTGGCGATTGATATCGGCGGTACTAAACTTGCTGCCGCGCTGATTGGTGCTGACAGGCAGATCCGCGATCGCCGTGAACTCCCCACGCCTGCCAGCCAGACACCGGAAGCATTGCGTGAAGCCTTAGCCACATTAGTCGCACCGTTGCAAGCTCATGCGCAGCAGGTGGCCATCGCTTCAACCGGGATAATCCGCAACGGCAGCCTGCTGGCGCTAAATCCACATAATCTCGGCGGATTGCTGCACTTTCCGCTAGTCAAAACGCTGGAACAGCTTACCGACTTGCCGACGATTGCCATTAACGACGCACAGGCCGCAGCGTGGGCAGAGTATCAGGCGCTGGAGAGGGATATTACCGACATGGTGTTTATCACTGTTTCCACTGGTGTTGGCGGTGGGGTAGTCAGCGACGGCAAACTGCTTACTGGCTCAGGTGGCCTGGCGGGGCATATTGGACATACGCTGGCTGATCCTCATGGTCCAGTCTGCGGTTGTGGACGTGTCGGCTGTGTGGAAGCGATTGCTTCCGGTCGTGGCATTGCGGCTGCGGCGCAGGGTGAGCTGGCGGGGGCGAATGCGAAAACCATTTTTACGCGCGCCGGTCAGGGCGACGAACATGCACAGCAACTGATTCACCGCTCCGCACATGCGCTGGCAAGACTGATTGCCGATGTTAAAGCTACGACCGATTGCCAGTGCGTGGTGGTCGGTGGCAGCGTCGGGTTGGCAGAAGGGTATCTGGCGCTGGTGGAAACGTATCTGGCGCAGGAGCCAGCGGCATTTCATGTTGAGTTACTGGCGGCGCACTACCGCCACGATGCAGGCTTACTTGGGGCTGCGTTGTTGGCCCAGGGAGAAAAATTATGATGATGGGTGAAGTACAGTCATTACCATCTGCCGGTTTGCATCCGGTATTGATGGATGCGTTAACGCTGGCGTTAACCGCCTGCCCACAAGAGAAATCGCCAGGTCGTTATGAACTGCGCGGCGATGATATCTTTATGAATGTGATGACATTTTCTACTCAGCCCGCAGAGAGTAAAAAAGCGGAACTACATACGCAATATGTTGATATTCAGCTTTTACTGAGTGGCGAAGAACGGATTAACTTCGGTGTCGCGGATTCCGCCCGTGCGTGCGAAGAGCTGCATGTGGAAGAGGATTATCAGCTTTGTAACGCCATTGAGAATGAACAAACCATTATCATGAAACCGGGGATGTTCGCCGTGTTTATGCCGGGAGAACCGCATAAGCCCGGGTGTATTGTTGAGTCCGTTGCTGAGATTAAGAAGGTGGTGGTGAAGGTGAATCGCCACATTCTTTAGCGCTATACTTTTAGCCCGGCTGAACCGGGCTTATTACTTTCTCAGGTTTGGGCGGAGCGCGATCACACCCCGACATTCCCGGCCTACAACTCTTCCATCAGATACTGGAAATAACACTCGGTCGTAAATTGCCCCGTACCCGCCGTATTGACTTCAACCGCAATGTTACTCAGCGTTTGGTCGTACGGCGAACTGTCAGCGACGACCGCCGTGACGTTACTGTTGCCACCCTCGACGTTTGTACATCCCTGGCTTGTGAGTTGGGTCATTTGGCTGACATAGCGACAGTAGCTGCCACGCGTATCATTCAGACTACCGTCACACAATTTGCCGCTTTCCATCAGATAGGTCGGCAGGTTGGCATGAACGACACCCCCCGTTGAGGCGATGTTGAGTAACTTGTCATTCTGGACGCGATCTTTACTCCAGGAAATATCAAATGATGCCACGGGAACGGTGGGGCAGATGGAACCATGAGAGACAGGGCCGTCATAGATACCATGGTATATACTTGCTGATGTCGCCCAGATATCGGCTACCCACGGGCAGCCGTAGGAGTCTGTCTGCGTATCCACTTTAATTTCAAACCAGGCACAGTTCCAACCATCCGGCAACGGGCCACAAAGAGCATTATCGACGTTGACATTATCATAATCAGTCACGGTAATCGTAGGATTCGGTGGAAGAGGCCCAGGGCCGTTGGCGAGGCTCCAAGTGGACATGTGATAGGGGACACCTCGAGCCATGTCACTGTTTAACGTACCTGTAAACAGGCCATTTGGCGTCAGGATATTTACATGGAGCTCCAGGCGGGTACGGCCGATATCATCTACGACGTAATATAACCTTTGGGTGTTGAATTGGACTTTGAGGTTAGGTTTAGCAAAACAGCTATTCGCGAATCCAATCGCTAATAACAAAAAGAGTAAAAACGAAGATATTTTTTTCATATCAGAAATACTCAAAAGTGGCGGTCATACTGGCGGAGAACTCGCCTGGTACAATCGTGACGCCGGGTTCAACCTGAAGCCAGGCATTGAAATTGAGCGTGGTATTCGGGGCGGTAAGCGGGAATGTCACTCCCGCTGTGCTATTAACCGGTACGGCGGTTCCGTTACTTGTTTCAATTCCAATACCGACCCCGCTGGCGCGTGAGCCCGAGGCGAGCGCGAGGAAACCCGCCGCCAATAACGGGTCTTCAGTGCCGGAAAATGTCACCTTGACGTTTTGCAGAGAACTTTCACAGTTCGCCAGTTTCAGCGTCACCGGCACGCGCGCCGACTGCCCGCTGGCCTGTAAATCTGCTGCATCTGCGGGCGGAAAGATGATTTCTTCCATCGCAGTTCCGACAATGACCGGCGAACAGGAGCCCGCCAGCAGGTTACCCGTGAAGTGGACGTTGTTCGCCGCATGAGCCGACGCCGCTAACATCCCGCACAGCGACAGCACCGATACTATTCGTTTCATCATTTCGCTCCCTGCTGTTATTGGTAATCCACGCGTAGCGTCGCCCAGGCCTCGAAATTCTGTTCGCTGAGGTTCGCGCTGACGCTTTTAACGGGGACAGCTTCCAGAACGGGCAAATTTGCCTCATCGACAGTAATGGTGCTGCCTGGCTTAAAGGGCTTACTGTTTTCCCAGATTTTGATCCCTAATCCGTCGGCATTGGTTTTGATGGCGGCGTCGTCAAAGTCCACGACATCTCCTGTTAGCGTCAGGGTCATTGCCATCGAATTATCGCGGACGCTTGAGTCGCAGGTAATTTTGTACTCCAGCGGCTGCCTGTAATTGTTGCCATCGATTCGCGTGATGATCACATCACGGAAATTGACGTCTATTCTGGCGTTGTTGCTGATGGTGCAAACAGGCGGTGTCACCAGGTGGCCAATAAAGGTCAGATTATCGGCATGACAAAGGCTGCATGCGGCTAAAAGTATCGTGCATACAATTGTTTTCATTGATAATCCACCACCAGTGTCGCCCCTGCGGTAAAGTCGCCTGAACTGAGCGTTGTCGCTGAATTTTTTACCGGTGTTGCTTCCAGCGCCGGGCCGCTGCCTGAAAAATTAAAATGGAACCAGGATGTGCTCCCTGGCTCGAGGAGGGTATGTTCATTCACCGTACGGACCCGTATTCCCAGCCCATCCACATTCGTTTTCAGTACGGACTCGCCGTTGATGGTGACAACCGTACCCTGCAACTGCATTTTCAGTGCATTCGCAATTCGCTTATCGCAATTCAGGCTGTAACCCACCGTTTGGGTATAGTTTGTGCCGTCGATTTTGGTCGTGAGCACATCGTTAAAGTTCACCGTTCCGCCGGTGACGGTGCAAGGTGGCGGCGCGTCGACGGCGATACGTAACGTCATTTTTACGCTTTTATTCCCTGCATATACCGATGCACTCAGTAACATCAGAGCGCTCAATGACAGTGAAAGAGGGGCACTGCTTCGCCTTCTCATTAAGCCTCCGAATTATCCTTTACTACTTCTGGCATCATCGACATGGCACTCTGCACCGCTGCACTGGAAATAGAGAGGCAGTCGTCCGCCGTAGTCGTTGACATACGTCAGTACCGGCGCACTTCCCAGATCGGATGCGCGGCCTTTCATCTCCTGACTGGTTGCGGGAGGCATCACCAGCGGTTCAAAGCCTGTGATGGGCTGACCGCCTTTCTGTGTGCTGGCGGAGCTGATAATGACGTAATAACTGGTTGGGTTTTTGACCAGGTAATGATCTCCCTGGCGACTCAGAGTGACCTGATGTTGCCAGGGGTGCTCAGGATCGACCTTTTTGGCCAGCGCGGCGGGGCGATAGAACAGTTTGATACGCGTTTGCAGCGCAATTTGCAGCGAATTGGGTTTATCGCTTTTCGGCGGAATTTCTCGCACATTAAAGTAAAACAGCGTCTCTTTATCCTGCGCTAAGGTGCTAATGTCAGGCATCCCCTGCACTTTGACCTGACCTTCCGTTTTCGCCTCAATGCGCTGCACGGGCGGCAGAACAGCCAGTGGCGAGGTGATTTTCTCGCCTTTTTCGTTTTCAACCCACGTCTGCGCTAAATAGGGCAGGGTTTGGCTGTCATTTTTGAGCGTCACGCTGATCGATTTCTCGCCGCCTTTATAGACCAGACGCGTGCGGTCTGGCGCAATGGCGGCCTGCGCGCAGGAGGTAAAAAAGAGAATTGCGCTCAGACAAGAAATATTCGTCTTCCACATCCCTGGTGCGTAAATGTTGTTATTTACCATGTTCCCTGTTCCTGAATAATTAATAGGCGTTGTCTGATAATGCTTCTGGTTTAGCCGATGGCGTAATGCGCTGTGTCTGCTCCTGGATAATCGGTTTTATCTCCATAGCAGGGTGCGGTTTATCCGGGTTGGCTAACTGACACGGCAATAACAAACCACTAAATAGGTTTTTCGGTAACGGGTCGGGCAATGAGACGTCACACTGTTTTTCGCCTGACCAGTAAACCTGTAAGTTTTCACCCGCTTTTACGCCAGCGAGATAGACATGCCCGTCGTCATCAACCAACCCGATTTGCTGCTGGTGGCTGTTTTTAACTTCCGCGCCAAAGGGGGGAGAGTCGCCATTTTCCATGCGCAGAACGGCCATCGCTTTTTCACCACTGATGACGCCAAATTCGCGATAGCCAATCGCACCTTCGGTAAGCGTGGCCTGCACAGTAGATTGCGTTGCCTCGGCATCTTCAGGCAATTGATTGATATCAATGCGAATTTGGTTGCGGTAATAGTCATTGACGTCCGTCAGAACGGCCTTGCCGAACCTATTGGAATAGACCGGAGAGTTGTAGCCGCCGATGGGGACATCAGCGACGCCGCCGGTATCGACCAGAATACGGCTGCCGCCAGAGAGATTCGTGCGATGTAACGCCCCACCTTTTGCGGTTAACGTTGCGCCGCCACGCATCGTCAGACCCGCAGAGGTGTAATCGCCTTCCTGATAGTTTGCGCTGACGTCAACGTCCACATAACTCCCTTCATGGCTGTAGAACCCTTCAGCCCGGGTGTTATTGCCGGACTGGCCCAGACTTAATTGATAGTTGCTGCGATCGTTCAGGCGCTGGTAATAACTGACCTGGCTGGAATTGTCGTCGTCGCTAAACATGCCGTTGTAGCTGATGGACTTATCGTTGCCCCAGGGGATCATCAGTGAAACATAGACACCATCGTCGGATTCATTGTCATATTCACTGCGATACGCGGTCAGAGAGAGGCTCATATTCTTCATTGAACCGATGTCAAAATAGTGAGAGACCATGAGGTTGTAGTTGTTCTGGTCTCCTCTGTCCCAATATGTCCGGCGGTTCCAGGTCAGGTAAACGTTGAGCGCGGGGTCGCTAAAATTCTGGCTATAGCTGACGGTGTACATCTCTTTATCGTGGCCTGCACGGACGTTGTCATCATGCAGCGCATCGAGATATTCGCTCATCGTCATGTAGTTTTCTTCGGAAAACCGATAACCGGCAAAGGTAAAGCGGCTGTTTAACTGATCAAAATCTTTGGCGTAGCTGATGCGATAGGAGTTCCCCTGGAGAGTACCGTGTCCATATTCGCCCGCTTCCGGGAGTTGAGTTCGTGAATGGGTGACGTCAAGGGCGAGCGCTCCCAGTACCGCCATATCGCGGCCGATACCAATGGCGACGGCCTGATAATGTTCTTCACCCACAGCACCGCCGTACAGCGACCAGCTATTGGCAAAGCCCCATGATGCTTCACCAGCGGCAAACGCGTTACCTTCAGCGTGATGGTTCCAGTCCTGTGGACGCCCCACCGTGCCTTTGTAACGCACCATGCCCTGGCGGGTTAAAAAGGGAATGGAGGCGGTACTGACGTCATATTCCTGAACCTGGCCGCTTTGCTCTTCAATGCGGACATGTAAATCGCCGGATACCGCTTCGTTGATATCCTGAATATGGAATGGGCCAGCAGGAACCTGTGACTCATAAATAACGCGACCTTGCTGCGTTACGGTGACTTTCGCATTGGTACGCGCGACGCCAGAGATGTCCGGTGCATAGCCACGCAGGTTTGGCGGAAGCATTTGATCATCGGTTTGTACGCTGGCACCGAGGTAGTTAAAGGTGTCGAAGATATTCGAGGCAAGAGCGTCTTCACCGAGCGTCAGTTTTGCCCCAAGGCCGGGTAATGCACGCCATGCGTAATAGCGGCTCCATTCCCAGTCACGCAGATCTTGCCTTTCACTGTCGCTGGTATTCAGATAACTGGCCTGCCAGTCAGCACGTAAGCGCCATGCGCCCAGGTTACCGCCAACAGTACCGTTCGCCGTGATGTCATGTTCATCGACGCCATCATTCTGCTGATGGCGAACCTGAGCATTCATGTTGTAATCGAATATCAACCCGGGAATACCTTCATCCCAGCGCGAGGGCGGATCCCATTCTGCGTCGGTATATTCCAGCCAGGCCTGGGGGATCGTCACCTCAAGCTGGGACTGACTTAAATTTGCCTGTATTACCATGCCTTCAATCTGGCCCGGTTGCAGGCATTGGCCGTCTTTAATCCATTGTAATGTTTCGACTAATTCTGGTTTTAGTCCCAGCTTTGATATGACATCGGGAGAAAGACAAGGGAAGCTGTTACTCGGGTCATCCTCTTTAGGATACCAATGAATGTCATTCTCCTCTGCCAGAGGATATTTATTTACGACAACCTGCAAGTTGTAATTTCCCGGAAGGACATAACCTTTATGGGAAAATTTCCCTAAATCAATTTTTGTCCCACCTTTTACGTCAAGAAATTGGGTATTAAATTCAACAGCCTCTTCTGCATTGCTTTTCCCGGAGAGACCGGTCAGCGTCATCATGATTGCCAGACTTAATATTCGTAAGCGGAAAGGGGCATGGTGTTGCATCAGATAAACCGTCCTGATAATAACAATAATGAGTGTTTTTAATTTTTATTAATGCCCTGACATTCCTTGTTCAGGGCATTGCACTTATTACAGCGGGTAAATTACAGGTAGCTAATCTGGAAATTAACCTGGCTATTGAATTCGCCAATATCAATTGTGCCAGTTGCGTCGCCTTTCACCCATGCGCTGAAATCGACTTCCTGGTTAGGCAGGCCTTTGGCCGGAGTGTTTCCATCCATCTGCAGTTTGGTTTCTGACGCAGTACCCAGTTTGAGTGCTGCACCTTTGCTGGTTCCGATAACAATACTGACCCCATTCATTTCACCGCTGGACCCCATCAGTGCCAGGTTGCCTGGGTTGGCCGTTGATTCGTTACCTGCTGCGCTGAACACCGTGGACATTTTGGTTTCAGTGGTGAATACGCAGTGTTCCATACGGATTTTAAACGGCACAGCCGTGGAGGATTTGCCGCCAGCCAGAGAGCCTGTACCGATATGGCCGAGGTTGATGGTCTGATGTTCGTCACCCACCACAATGGAGCACGGAGAGTCTTCAATCGTGCCGATGAAATTGACTGTGCCGGTATTGCTGCCCGCCGCATTTGCATAAGATGAAAATCCCATAACCATCGCCGTTGCCAGTGCAGCTTTTACTAACTTTTTCATTATTTGTCCTTAAATTTAAATGTGAATAAGCACTGTTTTCCGTTAACAGTTAACGTGAGAGCCGTGCTTGCGCTTTAAATTTTTATAGGGGCTATTAATAAATATATTATTTATTCTTGTATTTGGGTCTAAATAAAATATTGTTTGCTGACTTTTTTGTTGAATAACCCACGCATAAATAATTTACCCGAGGTAAATATTAATGCGGAAAGTCTACGGCGTTATTTAATATTATGGTAAATCTTTTTTTGTGGTTGATTATCAGATTAGTACCTGATTAATGATTTAATATATGTTATTCATGTTGTGAATTTAATTTGTCGTAAGGGTATTCTTAATTGTTGGGAGATAGATGCTTTTTTCGCTTAAAAACCGAACGGCTATTTTGCATTTTAATGTAATCTATACTATTTATTTCTACTTTGAATATGTTGGCATTAATATTTTATTAAAAATTAATGAGAATAACATTCACGCTGTGAATTGTTTTATCAATAATAATGTTTTTTAATTAGGTTTGATTAATGATTTTTTACCACTGTATTTATTACGACTTCATTTATTAAGTGAGATATTCAAATTTATTGTCAGGGGGGGAAATACTTTCAGACACAGAGTGTAATTTTCAGGAGAGAGATGTTTCGGGGGAGGGCTTCAGCCCTATCACCGGCCAGATAAAACGGATGATGATAGAGCCGTGAGAGGTTTTTGTTATACTTCCAGCCAGTTCATGATCCCGTCAGCAGCTTTGCGGCCTTCGGCAATTGCCGTTACCACCAGGTCTGAACCTCGCACAATGTCACCACCGGCGAAGATTTTCGGGTTGCTGGTCTGGAAGGCGTTGTCGCTTCGCTCTGGAGCGATAATGCGGCCCTGGGGATCCAGTTCGACGCTGTGTTGTGCCAGCCATTCCATGCTGTGTGGACGGAAACCAAACGCCATGATCACCGCATCTGCCGGAATGATATGTTCAGAGCCTGCGACAATCTCCGCGCGGCGACGGCCTTTAGCATCGGGTTCGCCCATTTCGGTACGCACCATTTTCACGCCGCTGACTTTGCCGTTGCCATTCACTTCAATACCCAGCGGCTGGACGTTGAATTTGAACTCCACACCTTCTTCCCGCGCGTTTTTCACTTCGCGACGGGAACCCGGCATGTTCTCTTCATCACGACGATAGGCACAGGTGACGTGCTTCGCTCCCTGGCGCACGGAAGTGCGCACGCAGTCCATCGCGGTGTCGCCGCCGCCAAGTACCACTACGCGTTTGCCTTCCATGCTGACGAACGGTTCTTCGTTGGTTTCGCCAAAACCCATTAACTGTTTGGTGTTGGCGATGAGGAACGGCAGCGCCGCGTACACGCCGTCGGCGTCTTCGTTTTCCAGTCCACCGCGCATTGACTGATAGGTCCCGACACCGAGGAACACTGCATCGTAATCGTTCAGTAGATCGTCCAGTTGTACGTCACGACCCACTTCGGTATTGAGTTGGAACTCAATGCCCATGCCGGTGAAGATTTCACGGCGGCGCGTCATCACCTCTTTTTCCAGCTTGAAGGCCGGAATGCCAAAGGTCAGCAGACCGCCGATTTCCGGATGACGGTCGAAGACGACAGCTTTCACACCGTTGCGCGTTAACACATCCGCACACGCCAGCCCCGCCGGACCTGCGCCGATAATCGCCACTTTTTTACCGGTCTGTTTTACGCCAGACATATCCGGACGCCAGCCCATTTCGAACGCTTTATCATTGATATAGCGTTCAATGTTACCGATGGTCACCGCGCCAAATTCATCATTCAGGGTGCAGGAGCCTTCGCACAGGCGATCCTGTGGGCAGACGCGTCCACACACTTCCGGCAGGGTATTAGTTTGATGCGACAGTTCTGCCGCTTCAAAAATCCGCCCCTCGTTGGCGAGCTTCAGCCAGTTTGGGATGTAGTTGTGTACCGGGCATTTCCATTCGCAGTATGGGTTGCCACACGACAGGCAGCGGTCAGCCTGCGCTTTGGCCTGGCCTTCGGAAAACGGCTCGTAAATTTCGACGAACTCAATTTTGCGGATCTTCAGCGGTTTCTTTGGCGGATCAACGCGCTGCAGGTCGATAAATTGATAAACATTCTGACTCATTGTTGCTACCCCTTACTGCGCCTGCACGCGCAACTCTGCTGCACTACGACTACGGTGACCCAGCAGTGCTTTTACATCACTGGACTTCGGTTTAACCAGCGCGAATTTGCTGGCGAAGGTTGACCAGTTAGCCAGGATCTCTTCACCACGCTGGGAACCGGTGTGTTGCACATGCTCGGTGATAAGACCACGCAGATGCTCTTCATGGATCGCCAGGGAGTCAACGCTTAACACTTCCACCAGTTCCGGGTTAACGCGTTTGCGGAAATCACCACTTTCGTCGAGAACGTAAGCGAAGCCCCCGGTCATGCCTGCGCCAAAGTTAACGCCGGTTTTACCCAGAATACAGACGATACCGCCGGTCATATATTCACAACCGTTGTCGCCAATGCCTTCTACCACAGTGATAGCACCAGAGTTACGCACACCGAAACGTTCTCCTGCACGGCCTGCGGCATACAGACGACCACCGGTCGCGCCATACAGGCAGGTGTTGCCGATAATGCTCGCCTCATGGCTGCGGAAGGCCGAACCCACGGGTGGACGAATGGCGATTAAGCCGCCTGCCATGCCTTTACCAACATAGTCGTTAGCATCGCCAGTCAGATACAGCTCCACGCCGCCTGCGTTCCACACGCCGAAGCTCTGACCCGCGGTGCCGTTGAAGTACGCTTTGATAGGATCGGCTGCCAGCCCCTGATCGCCGTGTGTTTGCGCGATGTAGCCAGAGAGTGATGCGCCCACGGAACGGTCGGTGTTGCGAATATCGAACCAGAAGGTTTTGCTCTGGCGCTCATCGACAAACGGTTTCGCCTGTTGCAGCAACTGCGCGTTGAGTATGCCGTTATCAAACGGTGGGTTTTTCTCAGTGCAATAGAGCGCTTTACCCGGATGTGGCTCGGCGGTCTCCAGCAGGCGAGACAGTTCCAGTTTCTGTTGTTTTGCTGTGTAGCCGTCCAGTTCTTTGAGCAGGTCGGTGCGACCAATCAGATCGACCAGACGTGTTACACCCAGTTGCGCCATCAGCTCGCGGGTTTCACGGGCGATAAACTCAAAGTAGTTAGTCACTTTGAACGGTAAGCCGTGATAGTGATTCTTACGCAGTTTTTCGTCCTGAGTTGCTACGCCGGTGGCGCAGTTGTTCAGGTGGCAAATACGCAGGTATTTACAACCCAGCGCCACCATCGGACCGGTGCCAAAGCCAAAGCTTTCCGCGCCGAGAATTGCCGCTTTGATGATATCAACGCCTGTTTTCAGGCCGCCATCAACCTGCAAACGAATTTTATGGCGCAGGCCGTTAGCCACCAGTGCCTGCTGAGTTTCCACCAGGCCCAGTTCCCACGGGCAGCCTGCGTATTTCACCGATGAGAGCGGGCTTGCGCCGGTGCCGCCGTCATAGCCCGCGATGGTGATTAAATCGGCATACGCTTTCGCAACGCCAGTTGCGATAGTCCCGACGCCTGGTTCAGAAACCAGTTTGACGGAGATCATCGCTTTCGGGTTAACCTGTTTCAGGTCGAAAATAAGCTGCGCTAAATCCTCGATAGAGTAGATATCGTGGTGTGGCGGCGGGGAGATCAGCGTTACTCCCGGCACGGAGTAGCGCAGTTTGGCGATATACGGCGTGACTTTATCGCCAGGTAACTGACCACCTTCACCCGGTTTCGCGCCCTGAGCGACTTTAATCTGAATCACGTCGGCGTTAACCAGATACGCCGGGGTTACGCCGAAGCGGCCAGAAGCGACTTGTTTGATACGTGAGACTTTATTGGTGCCGTAACGCGCCGGATCTTCACCGCCTTCTCCGGAGTTAGAGTTACCGCCGATGCTGTTCATCGCTTCCGCCAGCGCTTCGTGGGCTTCCGGGCTTAATGCGCCGATAGACATCGCTGCGGTATCGAAGCGTTTAAACAGTTCACTGGCTGGTTCAACATCAGCAATGTTGACCGCATCATCACCCGGAGTAATCGCCAGCAGATCGCGCAGTGTCGTTGCCGGACGCTCGTTAACCAGCTTCGCGTATTCCTGATAGTCGCTGTACTCGCCACTCTGAACTGCCTGTTGCAGTGCGCGCACGACGTCCGGGTTGTAGGCGTGGTATTCGCCGCCATGCACGTATTTCAACAAGCCGCCCTGGCTGATGGGTTTACGCGCCAGCCAGGCACGTTTTGAAAGATTCAGCAGATCCTGCTGGAAATCTTCAAAGCTCGCGCCGCCAATGCGGCTGACTGCGCCCTGGAAGCACAGGCTCATCACGTCATCGTGCAGACCGACTGCTTCGAACAGTTTCGAGCAGCGGTAAGAGGCGATGGTGGAGATGCCCATTTTGGACATGATTTTGTACAAGCCTTTGTTGATGCCGTTACGGTAGTTCAGCATCACGGTACGATAGTCTTTGGCAATCGCATGGGTGTCGATTAAGCGTCCCAGCGTTTCATAGGCAAGGTACGGATAAATGGCGGTTGCACCGAAGCCCAGCAGCACAGCGAAGTGGTGCGGATCGCGGGCGCTGGCGGTTTCGACGATGATGTTGGCATCGCAACGCAGGCTTTGATCGACCAGACGGGTCTGGATCGCGCCAACCGCCATCGGAGCCGGAACCGGCAGGCGATCTTTACCGATATTTCGGTCTGAAAGTACCAGTAGCACGGTGCCGCTACGTACCATTTTTTCGGCTTTATCGCACAGCTCTTTAACCGTCGCTTCAAGCGTGGTTTTGCTAACGTCAAAGGTGATATCCAGCGTATCTGCGCGATAGTGCTCCTCTTTCATGGTCGTGAGCTGTTTGAAATCGGAGTAGAGCAGAATTGGCGATTTAAAGCTTAAGCGGTGCGCCTGGCCTTCTGCTTCGCAGAAGACGTTCATTTCACGACCGATGCTGGTGGCGAGCGACATGACATGCGCTTCACGCAGGGGGTCGATTGGCGGGTTAGTCACCTGGGCAAATTGCTGACGGAAGTAGTCGTAAATAATACGCGGCTGGCTGGAGAGCACGGCGAATGGGGTGTCGTCGCCCATCGAACCGACGGCTTCCTGGCCGTTTTCGCCCAGTACGCGGATCACGGAATCCAACTCTTCCGCGCTGTAGTTAAACTGTTTCTGGTAGCTGGCAAGCGTGTCGTCGTCCAGTTCGCGACTCCCCACTTCTTCATCAGGCAAGTCTTCAAACGGCACCAGACGGCGGACGTTTTTCGCCATCCACTCTTTGTACGGATGGCGGCTTTTCAGGTCATCATCGGTTTCCGACGAGTGCAGAATACGCCCACTGCGAGTGTCGATCACCATCAGCTCACCTGGCCCGACGCGGCCTTTTTCCACCACTTCATCAGGCTGATAATCCCAGATGCCGACTTCAGAGGCGCAGGTGATCAACTTATCTTTGGTGATGACGTAGCGTGCCGGACGCAGACCGTTACGGTCGAGGTTACAGGCGGCGAAACGACCGTCGGACATCACGATGCCCGCTGGACCATCCCACGGCTCCATATGCATGGAGTTAAAGTCGAAGAACGCGCGCAGTTCCGGGTCCATATCCGGGTTGTTCTGCCAGGCAGGTGGCACTAACAGACGCATGGCGCGGATGATATCCATCCCGCCCGCCAGCAGCAGTTCCAGCATGTTATCCATCGAGCTGGAGTCGGAGCCGGTTTCGTTCACAAACGGTGCTGCGTCGTGTAAATCGGGGATTAGCGGCGTCTGGAATTTATAAGTACGGGCACGCGCCCACTGACGGTTACCGGTGATGGTGTTGATTTCACCGTTATGTGCGAGGTAACGGAATGGCTGCGCCAGTGGCCAGCGCGGCACGGTGTTGGTGGAGAAGCGTTGATGGAACAGGCAGATAGCTGATTCCAGACGCAGATCCGCAAGATCCAGGTAAAAGCGCGGCAAATCCGCCGGCATACACAGACCTTTATAGATGTTGACCAGATTCGACAGGCTACAGATGTAGAAGTCTTTATCGGATTCGAGACGTTTCTCAATGCGGCGACGGGCGATAAACAGACGGCGTTCCATATCGCGCGGACGCCAGCCAGCCGGAGCGTTAACGAAAATTTGCTCAATGCGTGGCAGAGAGGAGAGGGCAATTTCACCCAGTACGCCTTCGTTGGTGGGGACATCACGCCAGCCCACAATCGACAATGTTTCGCGTTGCAGCTCTTCTTCAATGATGCGGCGTGCGGCAGCGGCGAGTTCGGGATCTTTATTCAGAAAGATCATCCCGACGGCGTAGTTTTTCGCTAAACGCCAGCCGCGTTCTTGCGCAACGATGCGAAAAAAGCGATCCGGTTTTTGTAACAGCAAGCCGCAACCGTCGCCGGTTTTACCATCAGCGAGAATCGCGCCACGGTGCTGCATGCGGGCCAGTGCGTGTATTGCCGTACGCACTACCTTGTGGCTAGGTTCGCCTTCTATGTGGGCGATCAGGCCGAAACCACAGTTGTCCCTCTCAAGGGATTTATCGTACAACATATCGTGAACCTCCCCCAGGCTCTGCGGGAACCCCACTTCCGAACCGTAACGCACGGGCACAGAAAGAGCGTGGCGACGGGGTTTGCGTTTCATACGCTTACCTCGCATTCGCCCCCTTTTTTTGTCCTTTTCGCATCGGTTAATACGGTGAAGAGGGGATCTCAATTACTGCATAAATATGATGAGCAGGCTGCTCATCCAGAAAGCTTCCAGCGGATTTCCAACTTATCGGTAAAGGCGACACAGGTCAAATGGCAAGCTTATTGGTATAGAAATGTGCTTTAGCGCAAAAATATTCATTAATTTATTGAAATTAAATGAAATATCTTATTTTGAATTAAAGTGGGGTGAAAAAGGAAAACGTTGAGTTCCTGACTACTATAGAGGCGTGTTAACCCTTATCCTGCCTTGAACTGACGCTTAAACCAGCATTTTATACTGCATTGAGAGATAAAGGCGTTTCATACTACTGTTTTTGTTTAAAATCCATTAGCGGATAAAAAAATCCGACGCAAGATAAGGAAAAGTAATTAATACGATATTGCATTAAATCTCAGTAATTGTGATTGAATATGCAGTTGGTAAAGGCAGGCCAGGGCGATTGATCCAGGTCATCGCGGAATTGAGCTAAAAATGGCAGGCTTTGGCCTCTTTTCAAGGCGCGGTCTATCAGATTATGCAGTTACAGAAATTAGTCAATATGTTTGGTGGAGATCTTACCCGTCGTTACGGGCAAAAGGTGCATAAACTGACGCTGCACGGTGGTTTTAGCTGCCCGAATCGTGATGGCACCATCGGACGCGGTGGCTGCACATTCTGTAATGTTGCCTCGTTTGCCGACGAAGAACAGCAACATCGTTCTATTGCCGAACAACTGGCGCATCAGGCAAATTTAGTTAATCGCGCGAAACGCTATCTGGCTTACTTTCAGGCTTATACCAGCACCTTTGCGGAAGTTCAGGTACTGCGCTCTATGTATCAGCAGGCGGTGAGTCAGGCCAATATTGTCGGTTTGTGTGTTGGCACCCGCCCGGACTGCGTACCGGATGCAGTGCTGGATCTGCTTTGCGAATATAAAGATCAGGGTTATGAAGTGTGGCTGGAACTGGGACTGCAAACCGCTCATGACAAAACGCTACACCGTATTAACCGTGGCCATGATTTCGCCTGTTATCAGCGCACGACGCAACGGGCACGTGAACGCGGGCTGAAAGTGTGCTCGCACTTAATTGTCGGCCTGCCGGGTGAAGGACGCACTGAATGTCTGCAAACGCTGGAGCAGGTGGTGGAAACCGGTGTTGACGGCATAAAACTGCATCCGCTGCATATCGTGAAAGGCAGCATTATGGCGAAAGCATGGGAAGCGGGGCGTTTGAACGGTATTGAACTGGACGATTACACGCTGACAGCGGGAGAAATGATCCGCCATACACCACCGGAAGTTATCTATCATCGTATTTCCGCCAGCGCCCGTCGCCCGACGCTACTTGCCCCACTGTGGTGTGAAAATCGCTGGACGGGAATGGTCGAGCTGGATCGCTATCTTACTGAACACGGCGTGCAGGGATCGGCGTTGGGACGCCCGTGGATGCCACCTTCCTCGTAGTTAATCTGGGGAATTCCGCATTTCTCACACAATTTTCAGCGTAACTGTCAGAATTGGGTATTATTGTGGCAGGTTGTCGTGAAGGAATTCCTTAAATGAAGCAAATTCGTTTGTTGGCGCAGTACTATGTTGACCTGATGATGAAGTTAGGTCTGGTGCGCTTCTCAATGCTACTGGCGCTGGCGCTGGTGGTGCTCGCCATTGTGGTTCAAATGGCGGTGACCATGGTGCTGCATGGTGAAGTTGAAAGTATTGATGTTATCCGTTCCATCTTCTTTGGTTTGTTGATTACACCGTGGGCGGTTTACTTTCTTTCGGTAGTGGTGGAGCAACTGGAAGAATCACGGCAACGTCTGTCCCGGCTGGTGCAAAAGCTGGAGGAGATGCGCGAGCGCGATCTGAGCCTCAACGTACAACTGAAAGATAATATTACCCAGCTTAATCAGGAAATTGCCGTTCGTGAAAAAGCAGAAGCTGAATTGCAGGAAACCTTCGGTCAGTTGAAAATTGAAATCAAAGAGCGCGAAGAGACGCAGATTCAGCTCGAACAGCAATCCTCATTCTTACGTTCCTTCCTTGATGCTTCACCCGACCTGGTTTTTTATCGTAACGAAGATAAAGAGTTTTCCGGCTGTAATCGCGCGATGGAGCTGCTGACCGGGAAAAGTGAAAAACAACTGGTGCATCTGAAGCCTGCTGATGTTTACTCGCCGGAAGCCGCAGCAAAAGTCATTGAAACCGATGAGAAAGTGTTCCGTCATAATGTGTCGCTGACCTATGAACAGTGGCTGGATTATCCGGACGGGCGCAAAGCCTGCTTTGAAATCCGTAAAGTGCCGTACTACGACCGTGTAGGTAAACGCCACGGTTTGATGGGCTTTGGTCGCGACATTACCGAGCGTAAGCGTTATCAGGATGCGCTCGAACGCGCCAGCCGCGACAAAACTACTTTTATCTCGACAATCAGCCATGAGTTGCGTACACCGCTGAACGGTATCGTTGGATTAAGTCGTATCTTGCTGGATACGGAACTCACCGCTGAGCAGGAAAAATATCTCAAAACTATCCATGTTTCCGCCGTCACATTGGGGAATATCTTCAACGATATTATCGACATGGATAAGATGGAGCGGCGTAAAGTTCAACTTGATAACCAGCCGGTTGATTTCACCAGCTTTCTTGCCGATCTGGAAAACCTCTCCGCATTACAGGCACAGCAAAAAGGGCTGCGTTTTATTCTGGAACCGACGCTGCCGTTGCCGCATCAGATCATTACCGACGGTACACGTTTACGCCAGATCCTGTGGAACTTAATCAGTAACGCCGTCAAATTCACTCAGAAGGGGCAAGTGACCGTTCGTGTGCGTTATGACGAAGGGGGCATGTTGCATTTTGAAGTGGAAGATTCTGGCATCGGTATTCCGCAGGATGAACTGGATAAAATTTTTGCTATGTATTACCAGGTGAAAGACAGCCACGGCGGTAAACCTGCCACCGGCACCGGTATTGGTCTGGCGGTTTCTCGTCGGCTGGCGAAAAATATGGGGGGGGATATCACCGTCACCAGCGAACAAGGGAAAGGTTCAACCTTTACTTTGACGATCCATGCACCGTCGGTGGCGGAAGAAGTGGATGATGCGTTTGACGAAGATGATATGCCTTTACCGGCGCTGAATGTGCTGCTGGTAGAAGATATTGAACTGAACGTTATTGTTGCGCGCTCGGTGCTGGAAAAGCTCGGCAATACTGTCGACGTAGCGATGACCGGTAAGGCGGCGCTGGAGATGTTTAAACCTGGCGAATACGACCTGGTGTTGCTGGATATTCAGTTACCGGATATGACCGGGCTGGATATCTCTCGTGAACTGACGAAGCGTTATCCGCGCGAAGATTTACCGCCGCTGGTGGCTTTAACTGCCAATGTGCTGAAAGATAAACAAGAGTACCTCAATGCCGGAATGGATGATGTGCTGAGTAAGCCGCTTTCTGTGCCGGCGCTAACTGCGATGATCAAGAAATTCTGGGATACCCAGGATGATGAGGAAAGCACGATGACGACAGAAGAGAGCGGTAAATCGGAAGCATTGCTTGATATTCCTATGCTGGAACAGTATCTCGAACTTGTAGGGCCGAAGCTGATCACTGACGGGTTAGCGGTGTTTGAGAAAATGATGCCGGGCTATGTGAGCGTGTTGGAATCGAATCTGACGGCGCAAGATAAAAAAGGCATCGTCGAGGAAGGTCACAAAATTAAAGGTGCGGCGGGGTCAGTGGGGTTACGCCATCTGCAGCAGCTTGGTCAGCAGATCCAGTCTCCCGATCTTCCTGCGTGGGAAGATAATGTTGGTGAATGGATTGAAGAGATGAAAGAAGAGTGGCGTCACGACGTAGAAGTACTGAAAGCGTGGGTTGCGAAAGCTGCTAAAAAATGACCCCGGCTAGACCGGGGTGCGCGAATACTGCGCCAACACCAGGGAAATCTTGGCTGCGCCGTAAATTATTATGATGAGTTACAAGGGCGCAGCACTGTTTTTCAGGCCGCACGCAGTTAAGATAGCAAATCTTAAATGATTTGTTACATGAATCAGTTAAATGTGTGATGCGTAGCATTCTTATTAAAAAGATTAATGTGTTTCAGTCAGTTGCGAAAGGATGATCACAATGAAGAAAATTGGCGTAGTTCTGAGCGGGTGCGGTGTCTATGACGGTTCTGAAATCCATGAAGCGGTTTTGACGTTATTAGCAATTTCACGCAACGGTGCGCAGGCGGTCTGCTTTGCGCCGGATAAGCAGCAGGTTGATGTTATCAACCATTTAACTGGCGAGCCGATGGCGGAAACGCGCAATGTGTTGATTGAAGCAGCACGTATAACGCGTGGTGAGATCCGTCCACTGGCTCAGGCCGATGCCGCCGAACTGGATGCGTTGATTGTGCCAGGTGGTTTTGGTGCGGCGAAAAATTTAAGCAATTTTGCCAGCCTTGGCAGTGAATGCACCGTTGACCGTGAATTAAAGGCGCTGGCGCAAGCGATGCATCAGGCAGGTAAACCGCTTGGCTTTATGTGCATTGCCCCGGCGATGCTGCCTAAAATTTTCGATTTCCCGCTGCGTTTGACCATTGGCACAGATATCGATACCGCAGAAGTGCTGGAAGAGATGGGCGCAGAGCATGTGCCGTGCCCGGTCGATGATATCGTTGTTGATGAAGACAATAAGATTGTCACTACACCAGCGTATATGCTGGCGCAGAACATTGCGGAAGCGGCGAGCGGCATTGATAAGCTGGTTTCCCGCGTGCTGGTTCTGGCTGAATGAGTAAAAGCCGCTTAACGGCGTTCGGTTTCGTCCGCCGTTTTCTTCTGCGGTTAGTGGTTGCCCTTGCCGTGTTCTGGGGTGGGGGCATCGCGTTGTTTAGCATAGCGCCAGTTCCGTTCTCGGCGGTAATGGCTGAGCGTCAGGTGAGTGCCTGGTTGCATGGTAACTTTCGTTACGTGGCGCATTCTGATTGGGTTAGTCTGGATCAAATCTCGCCATGGATGGGGCTGGCGGTGATTGCCGCAGAAGATCAGAAATTCCCCGACCATTGGGGCTTTGATGTGGCTTCTATTGAGAAAGCGCTGGCGCACAATGAACGCAATGAAAACCGCGTTCGCGGCGCATCAACAATTTCACAGCAGACAGCCAAAAATCTCTTTTTATGGGATGGGCGTAGTTGGGTACGAAAAGGGCTGGAAGCCGGGTTAACATTGGGGATAGAAACGGTCTGGAGCAAAAAGCGTATCCTGACGGTTTACCTGAATGTAGCCGAATTTGGTGAAGGGGTATTTGGTGTTGAAGCCGCAGCGCAACGTTATTTTCATAAACCTGCCAGCAAACTCACCCAGTCGGAAGCGGCGTTACTGGCTGCAGTATTACCCAACCCACTCCGTTTCAAAGTCTCTGCACCATCAGGCTACGTGCGTAGCCGTCAGGCGTGGATTTTGCGGCAAATGCATCAATTAGGCGGTGAGTCGTTTATGCGACAACACCAACTATATTAAGCTTCGTGCGAAGTGAGTGAGAGTTTCTTGTTCTCACAAGATAGCGTCTCTTTCTGCAGCGCAACAGCTAGCGCGGGTTGCGCGATATCTTCTTCGTAACGGCATTGTTTAGCAAATTCGGTCAATGTAATAGACGGCTTGCCATCAAAATCGGCAATGACATCGTAGACATAACCGGTTCCGCAATCAGTCTCAACTGTACCGTGATAGCGTGGAATACCGCTCCAGTCTTTCAAACGACGACCAAGGTGCGCATAGTACTTTAACTCGCGGCGGATCTCTTTATCGCCACCGTCGCCACGGTGGTAGACAATCTTGATACAGCGTTGGGCATCTTCCGGATGCGCGTAACATTTCCGATGTCTTCCGGTGCCCAGGGGACTTTGTTCAGATAAGCGAATCATGCCATCTCCTGGAAATATTTTCTGACAGTCTCCAGTATGGGGGCTTAACTTAAACGAAACCTAAACAAGGCTTTTTAAGGTTTTCTTAAGGTTTTGTGTGTATGGAAAAGCGCACGAAATGTACAAATGACGTTCATTGATGACGATTTCAGTACGCGCTTTTCTTATTGCCCTGAAGGGCTGAGGAGGGGGAATTTAAATGTCAGAGGGATGAAGATTAATCTTCATCGAAACCGGAATTAAAGAGAGCAATAACCGCAGCCAGCGCTTCGACTTCCTGTGGGCCTGTCGCTTCGACTTCAATCTGTCGTCCTTTGGCAGAGTCCAGCATCAAGAGCGCAATAACGCTGTTGGCTTCAGCCTCGGTGCCTTCGTCATTACGTAACAGCACTTCAGCGTCAAAACCTTGCATTAATTCAAAGAGTTTCATAGCAGGCCGGGCATGCATGCCCAGCTTGTTAGTGATTTCGACAGTTTGCTTGACGGTCATGGTTTGCGTTTTTCCAGCGTGCGATGGCGTGACTGGACGTTTTTACCGCGTGAGCGGAAGTAGTCTGCCAGTTGTTCTGCAATATACACCGAACGGTGCTTCCCGCCAGTACAACCAATGGCGACCGTCAGGTAGCTACGGTTGTTGGTTTCCAGCATAGGTAACCATAGCTCAAGATAGCTGCGCGTCTGGTAGATGAAATTGTGTACTTCTGTGTGACGGTCGAGGAACGCAGCGACAGGTTTATCAAGGCCGGTCATCGGACGCAGTTTCGGGTCCCAGTGCGGGTTCGGCAGGAAACGCACATCAAAGACATAATCCGCATCAATAGGAATGCCGTGCTTGAAGCCGAAGGACTCAAAGACCATCGTCAGTTCACGCTCGCGTTTACCCAGCAGACGGGTACGCAGCATTTCCGCCAGCTCGTGAACGGACATTTCTGACGTATCGACAATCAAATCCGCCCGCGAACGCAGTGGCTCCAGCAGATCGCTTTCTTTGTCGATAGCGCTCTCCAGCGACAGATTTTTGCTGGAAAGTGGGTGCAGGCGGCGCGTATCGCTGTAACGGCGTATTAACGTGTTACGGTCGGCATCCAGGAACAGCAGTTGCGGTGAGAAAGCATCAGGCAGGTTGCTCATCGCCTGTTCGAATATTTCTGGCGACTCCGGCATATTACGAACATCAATGCTGACGGCGGCAGAAATCTCGCGATCGGCCAGGGTACGGGCCAGATCGGGTAACAACACCACGGGAAGGTTATCCACGCAGTAAAAACCCATATCTTCCAGCGCACGCAGGGCGACAGATTTACCTGAACCCGAACGTCCACTGACGATCATCAGTACCATGTACTGTTTCTCCTCACAACGTCTAAAAGAGACATTACAGAATAACTACGCTTCATCCGGAGTACCTTCGGTATCCGTAATGATTTGATACAGCTCTTCATCGCTTTGGGCTGCGCGTAAACGGCGGCAGATGGTTTTGTCCGCCAGACGTTTCGCCACCAGCGAAAGAGTATGCAGATGCGTTTTGGTTTGGTCAGCCGGTACTAGCAGGGCAAAAAGCAAGTCAACCGGTTGGTTATCGATGGCATCAAAAGCGATAGGCGTTTCGAGCTGAACGAAAACGCCAACAGCACGCAGAGTATCTTCTTCCAGTTTGCCATGCGGAATTGCAATACCATTACCAATACCGGTACTGCCCATTTTTTCCCGCGTCAGGATAGCTTCAAAAACCACCTGAGGCGGCAGGCTAAGTTGTTTCGCCGCCAGTTCGCTGATGATTTCCAGTGCGCGTTTTTTGCTCTGGCAGTGGACGCGGCTTCGCGTACATTCCCTGTTAAGAACACTGCTAAGCTGTAGAGTTGTATCATTATTTATCATAATTTCACCTAAGAGCCTGTCCACTCAAACAGTGGAACAGGCTCGGAGCATT
Organism: Escherichia sp. 20412-1; assembly: GCF_003027595.1. Taxonomy (NCBI): domain Bacteria; kingdom Pseudomonadati; phylum Pseudomonadota; class Gammaproteobacteria; order Enterobacterales; family Enterobacteriaceae; genus Escherichia; species Escherichia sp. 20412-1. Next base: position 34,033 of record NZ_PYQM01000007.1, read on the forward strand.
AACCGTACAAATGGCCCGTTGTGCCACACAACAGGCCACCATGCACTTGCTAATCGCCCGGACAATTAGTGTTGTTTCAATTTATCTTTATGTTTAGTCAGTTGGCGTGCCAACTTATCGATTAAGCCATCAATGGCAGCGTACATGTCCTGACCTTCCGCGCTGGCATGAATTTCGCCACCGTTTACATGCAGTGTTGCATCTGAGGTATGGGTGACTTTCTCCACTTTCAGAACAACATAGACCTGGTTGATTCGGTCAAAATATTGCTCAAGTTTGGCAAATTTTGAGGTAACAAATTCTCGCAGGGCCTCGGTGATCTCGACGTTATTTCCGGTAATGTTGAGCTGCATAGTGTCTTCCTTATCGGTTGGGTCAAACGAGCTGTTTACGCTGGTTTGACGGCGGAATGGATAAAGACTCTCGGTACTTCGCAACAGTGCGGCGTGCCACCATGATACCTTGTTCCGACAGCAAAGAAGTTAACTTGCTGTCGCTCAACGGTTTCGCTGGGTTTTCCGCCGCGATTAATTTTTTCACCAGCGCGCGAATCGCCGTGGACGAGGCTTCGCCGCCGCCCTCGGTATTGACGTGACTGGAGAAAAAATACTTCAGTTCAAAAATGCCTCGTGGACTATGCAGGTACTTTTGCGTGGTCACGCGAGAGATCGTCGATTCATGCATTTCGACAGCCTGAGCGATATCTGCCAGTACCATCGGTTTCATATATTCTTCGCCTTGCTCAAAGAAGGCTTGCTGCTGTTCAACGATACAGCGACTCACGCGCAGTAGCGTATCGTTACGGCTTTCCAGACTCTTAATCAACCATTTGGCATCCTGCAGATTGCTGCGGATAAACTGGCTATCGCCATCATTGCGTGTGTTATTACACATTGAGGCGTAGTGCTGGTTAATTTGTAGCCGTGGAATGCTGTCGCTGTTGAGTTCAACCGTCCATTGACCGTTATGCTTGCGTACCAACACATCTGGAATGACATATTCCGGTTCGCCGGTCTGGATCGATTGACCAGGGCGTGGATCGAGCGACTGGATCAAGTTGACGGCTTCTTTCAGCACATCTTCTTTCAGGCGTGTTACGCGCATCAGTGTGCGGAAGTCGTGATTTGCCAGCAGATCGAGGTGATCGCTAATGATGAGTCTGGCCTCTTCCAGCCACGGCGTAGTTTTGTCGAATTGGGAGAGTTGGATCAGCAGACAGTCACGCAGATCTTTCGCTGCCACGCCAACCGGATCAAAGCGTTGGATTCGTTTGAGGACAGCTTCAACTTCATCGATGTCGATCTCTTCATCGCCCATACTTTCGAGAATATCTTCCAGTGGAACGGTGAGATATCCCGTGTCATCAACGGCATCGACAATCGAGGTGGCGATGGCGCGGTCAGTGTCAGAAAATGGCGTCAGCTCAACCTGCCACATCAGATAATCCTGCAAGGTCTGCGTCGTTTCGCCCTGATAGACCGGTAGCTCGTCGTCGATGTAGTCACCGCTGGTGCCGGATGGCGTACCGGCGGTGTAGATGGTATCCCAACTGGCATCAAGCGGCAGTTCTTCCGGCATCTCTTTTTGTTCGAGCGCGTCAGCAGTGTCTAACGTTTCGCTGTCTGGCGTTTCGTGAGTGTCGATTTCATCATGAGTGTCGATTTGCTCAAGCAGTGGATTACTTTCCAGCGCCTGCTGCAGCTCCTGTTGAAGTTCCAGCGTGGACAACTGCAACAGACGAATTGCCTGTTGTAGCTGAGGCGTCATCGCCAGTTGCTGGCTAAGCCTGAGTTGCAAACCTTGCTTCATGTTCAGAATCGTACTCTCCTGCTAAAACGTCGCGAGCTTCTACCCTATCAGAGTCTGAAGTCTTCCCCAAGGTATACACGCTTAACATGTTCGTCTTGTAAGATTTCTGTCGGCGTGCCGTGGGCGATTAAATGTCCCTGACTGACGATATAAGCACGTTCACAAACAGCCAGCGTTTCACGCACGTTGTGGTCGGTGATAAGTACACCCAGGCCGCTGTCGCGTAAATGCTCAATGATGCGTTTAATGTCGATGACTGAGATCGGGTCAACCCCGGCAAACGGTTCATCGAGCAGGATAAATTTCGGATTTGCAGCCAGCGCGCGGGCAATTTCTACACGACGGCGTTCACCACCGGAGAGCGATTGACCCATGCTGTCGCGCAGATGCTCAATGTGAAACTCTTCCATCAATTCGTTCGCACGATCTTCACGTTGTTCAGCGGATAAATCGTCACGAATTTGCAGTACTGCCATCAGGTTATCGTAAACGCTAAGACGGCGGAAAATTGAAGCTTCCTGCGGCAGATAGCCGATACCGCGACGCGCGCGTGCATGCAGCGGCAGCAGGCTGATATCGTCATCATCAATAATGATGTTGCCCGCATCGCGCGGCACAATACCGACGACCATATAGAAAGTGGTGGTTTTACCGGCACCGTTTGGCCCCAGCAGCCCGACAATTTCCCCGGAGTTAACGGTCAGGCTGACGTCTTCCACCACGCGGCGACCCTTGTAGGCTTTTGCAAGGTTCTTTGCTGTTAATGTTGCCATAACGAATTAATTACCCTTCTTCTGCGCCGGGGTCTGGCCTTTGTTGTTTTTGTCCTGCAACTGCGACGGCACCAGAACGGTGGTTACGCGCTTGCCTTTATCGCTGAAAGCCTGCATTTTCTGCTCTTTCACCAGATAAGTAATTTTATCGCCCGTTATATTGCTATCGACCTGCTGCAGATAAGCATTACCGGTCAGGATGACAAAATCTTTCGCCAGTTCGTAATGCATCTGGGAAGCGTGACCTTCGACTGGTTTACCGTTGTCCTGCATCTGATAGAACGTTGCCGGTTTACCGTAGCCGTCAATCACTTCTTTACCTTGTTCGCCGCCCGGACGAGTAACGACCACTTTATCGGCATTAATTTTGATGGTGCCCTGGGTAACGATGACATTACCGGTAAAGGTGACCACGTTGCCTTGCATATCAAGAGATTGCTGATCCGACTCAATGTGAATCGGCTGGTCAGTGTCTCCGGTAACGGCAAATGCCGGAATACTGGCGGCCAGAAGTGAGCTGGCAAGCACAAGATTAAGGCTGAGTTTGTTTGTTTTGAATTTCATAGGATGTTCTAACCTTTTCAATCAGCTCGGCGTTCTTGCTGCGTAAGTTGCCGCGCATTTTCAGACCGCTGGAGTTAAATGTTGTTCCGTATAACGTGACGAGGTCTTCAGAGGTAACATCCTGCGTCACCAGATTGATCTGCGCGTTATCCGTCGTGATTCTGCGAAGTTGAGAGTCCGGCACGAGTGCGTTGACTTCAACGTGTCCATATAAATAGAGCATCCGATCATTAGTCAGCTTGGCTTTATCCGCTTTTACCGACCATGTCGGGATTTTATCCTTATCAAACGTGGTAAGTACCGGTTGCGTAAACCACGAAACGGCCTGATCGGAATAATATTCAACGTGTTGAGCAATCAATCGATAGCTTAGCGCCCCTTCCGGGTTATAGACGAGCGTGTCCGTATGCTCGCTTTTATAGGTGGGATCATTGTTGTTGACGACCACCTGGGCGGTATCGTCTTTCTCGGTCATGTTAATGCCGATCATCACCAGAACCGCCAGTGATAACACAATGATAACCCAACGTCTGGCTTTACTCATATCGATTGCCCTTTGGCTTCATCCAGTTTGCCCTGCGCCAGGAGTAATAAGTCGCAAACTTCACGAACTGCGCCACGACCACCAGCAATGCGCGTCACGTAATCAGCGCGCGGAATCAACAGCGGATGTGCATCGGCCACAGCCACGCTTAAGCCTACTTTTTCCATTACTGGCCAGTCGATGAGATCATCCCCAACGTAAGCCACGTTTTCCGGGGCGATCGCCAGTTTTTCCAGCAGATCGCTAAAGGCGATAAGTTTGTTCGACTGCCCCTGATACAAATGGGTAATTCCCAATGTGGCACAACGATCTTCTACCAGTTTAGCCTTTCGCCCGGTAATGATGGCGACTTCAATATCAGAGGTGAGCGCACAACGAATGCCATAACCGTCCCGAACATTGAACGCTTTAAGTTCTTCGCCGTTGTTGCCCATATAAATCAGGCCATCTGACAGCACGCCATCGACGTCGAGAATTAGCAGACGAATGTTCTCCGCTTTTGCCATAACGTCGGCGCTGACAGGGCCGTAACAGGTCTCAAGCGACGTACCTGCTTTGCTCATTGTTGTTTATCCTTGAATCTTTACACTACGCCTGCACGCAGTAAATCATGCATATGTAACACACCGAGTAAATGGTCGCCATCGGCAACCATTACGGAGGTGATATGGCGGGATTGCATTAAGTTCAGTGCCTCAACGGCCAGAATGCCAGGGCGCACGCGGATTCCCCCCGGCGTCATCACATCGGCAATGCTTAATTGACGGACATCCACACCCATATCGAAGACACGGCGTAAATCACCGTCGGTAAAGATGCCTTCAATCATCATATTGTCATCGCAAATGACAGTCATACCAAGATTTTTGCGGGTAATTTCCAGTAATGCATCGCGCAGGCTGGCGGTTTTTTTGACATGCGGGATCTCATCACCCGTATGCATAATATCGCTTACGCGCAGCAGAAGTTTACGACCCAGTGCGCCGCCGGGATGTGAGAGCGCAAAATCTTCGGCGGTAAAGCCGCGCGCTTTTAACAGGGCGACGGCGAGAGCATCGCCCATCACCAGCGTGGCGGTGGTGCTGCTGGTCGGTGCCAGCCCCAACGGACAGGCTTCTTTCGCTACTTTAACACACAGATGCACGTCAGCGGCACGCGCCATGCTACTCTCCGGACGACCGGTAATGCAGATTAACGGCACGTGAAGACGCTTAAGCACCGGAATCAATGCTGCGATTTCACTGGATTCACCCGAATTAGAGATAGCAATCACCACGTCTTGTGGCGTAACCATGCCTAAATCGCCATGCGCGGCTTCGCCAGGATGGACGAAAAATGACGGAGTACCGGTGCTGGCAAAGGTGGCTGCCATTTTGCGCCCGATGTGTCCCGATTTGCCCATCCCCATAACTACGACTTTACCTTTACACCAAAACATCTTTTCACAAGCGAGTGTGAAATTCTGATTGATGTATTGATCAAGCTCCGCCAGGCATTCACGTTCAATCGCCAGGACTTCTTTACCTGCTTGCTGAAAGTCAAAACCCGGTTGCAACTCTACGTGCGACATAATGCGTTTCCAGTTATTCAACGAGTATTGGCGATAACCAGTACAACATCGCCAGCCATACGATAAATCCGCCTGTTAATAATACCCCTACGCCACGGCCAGGTTGAGGGGAGCGCCGCCAGCACAGCAACGCAAAAATAATGCTTACCAACAACATCACGCTGTAGTCACGGCTATACGCCAGTGGGTTAATCTCCCCTGGGGTAATCAGCGCCGGTAGACCCAGCACGATGACGATATTAAAAATATTCGCGCCGATGATATTACCGACGGCGATGTCGTTCTCGCCTTTGCGTACACCGGCTATCGCGGTTGCCAGTTCTGGCAGACTCGTGCCGATAGCGATTGCCGTCAGACCAATAGTCAACTCGCTGATAGCAAAGTAATTTGCCAGCACGGTAGCGTTATCAATCACCATCCGCGTTGCTACTGGCATGATGATCAGTGCAATGCCGAGCCATAAAAAAGCAACGGGTAAACCACCTTCACGCGGCAGTTCTGCAAGTTGCTCCCTGGTCAGGCTGTCAGTTCCCTGACGTTCAGCCTGATGTGCAAGTTTAACAATGAACAGCAGCCATAGCACAGCCAGAAAGAGGAGAAAGATACCATCGCTGCGGCTAAGTTGTCCGTCATAGAGTACGGAACCGGCTACAACGCTGACCAATAACATTAAGGGTAATTCACGGCGCAGAACATCAGAATGGACGGTAAAAGGGCGTACCAGCGCGGTCAGACCGAGGATCAGCAAGATATTGATAATGTTTGAGCCAAGCGCCGTACCGACAGCTAAATCTCGTTGTTCGTGCAGCGACGCGGCAAGTGAAACAATAATCTCTGGAAGTGACGTACCAATACTGACTACGGTCATACCAATGATCAGCGGTGGAATGCCAAAAGTGCGACAAAGAATGGAAGCGGCAAATACCAGTCGGTCGGCACTGTATACGACCAAAAGTAAACCAACAATTAACAGTGCCGTAGCTAAAAGCATCTAACGTCCTTTCTTCAGGTATACTCGCCGGTCCGCTGAAGATTTTCAGAAAGCCGTAATGGATTCTTAATTTTGACTTTATGCGGCTAAAAAGTAAAACAAATGCCAGCTTTCGCTAACCACGGCGGGTAATATTCTGTAAATATGTTGGGTTCAAGGTTAAATTGAGCGTCATGCTTAAAAAATCAACGCAAGACGAAGGGTGAATTATGGAGCAGTCTGTGGCGAATTTAGTCGATATGCGCGATGTCAGTTTTACGCGTGGCAATCGCTGCATCTTCGATAATATTTCCCTGACCGTGCCGCGAGGGAAGATCACGGCAATCATGGGGCCATCGGGCATCGGTAAAACGACGCTACTCCGACTGATTGGTGGGCAAATCGCACCTGATCACGGTGAGATCCTTTTTGATGGTGAGAATATTCCGGCGATGTCTCGTTCGCGCCTGTACACGGTGCGTAAACGCATGAGCATGTTGTTTCAGTCCGGGGCGTTGTTCACCGATATGAACGTATTTGACAACGTTGCCTATCCACTGCGCGAACACACCCAGCTCCCCGCACCATTGTTGCATAGTACGGTAATGATGAAGCTGGAAGCGGTGGGGCTGCGTGGAGCGGCTAAACTTATGCCTTCTGAACTTTCCGGCGGGATGGCTCGTCGCGCCGCACTGGCGCGCGCAATTGCCCTGGAGCCAGATCTCATCATGTTTGATGAACCGTTTGTTGGGCAAGATCCCATCACTATGGGCGTACTGGTGAAGCTGATTTCTGAGCTGAACAGCGCGCTGGGCGTCACCTGTGTGGTAGTTTCTCACGATGTGCCGGAAGTCTTAAGTATTGCGGATCACGCCTGGATTCTGGCGGACAAAAAGATTGTTGCTCACGGTAGCGCTCAGGCGTTGCAGGAGAATCCCGATCCGCGTGTCCGTCAGTTTCTGGACGGGATAGCTGACGGGCCTGTTCCGTTCCGCTATCCTGCCGGCGATTATCACGCTGATCTTTTACCAGGGAGTTAAGCCACTCATGCTGTTAAATGCGCTGGCGTCGCTTGGACATAAAGGGATTAAAACCCTGAGAACGTTCGGGCGGGCCGGGTTAATGTTATTCAATGCGCTGGTCGGCAAACCGGAATTTCGTAAACACGCGCCGCTGCTGGTGCGTCAGCTCTATAATGTCGGCGTCCTGTCGATGCTGATTATTGTGGTTTCTGGCGTATTCATCGGAATGGTGCTGGGTCTACAAGGTTATCTGGTTCTGACCACCTATAGTGCGGAAACCAGTCTGGGGATGCTGGTGGCGTTATCGCTGCTGCGTGAACTGGGGCCGGTGGTTGCCGCGTTGCTGTTTGCCGGACGCGCCGGTTCGGCGTTAACTGCTGAAATTGGTTTGATGCGCGCCACAGAACAACTCTCCAGTATGGAGATGATGGCGGTCGATCCGCTGCGTCGGGTTATTTCTCCACGTTTCTGGGCTGGGGTTATTTCATTGCCGCTGCTGACGATTATTTTCGTCGCCGTGGGGATCTGGGGCGGATCATTGGTCGGCGTTAGCTGGAAAGGTATTGATAGCGGATTCTTCTGGTCGGCAATGCAAAACGCCGTCGACTGGCGTATGGATTTGGTCAACTGTCTGATTAAGAGCGTGGTGTTCGCCATTACGGTGACGTGGATTTCGTTGTTTAACGGTTACGACGCTATCCCGACTTCTGCCGGGATTAGCCGGGCAACCACTCGCACCGTTGTCCACTCGTCTCTGGCTGTTCTGGGGCTGGATTTTGTGCTGACCGCATTGATGTTTGGGAATTGAGTTCATGCAAACGAAAAAAAATGAAATTTGGGTGGGAATCTTTTTATTAGCAGCACTGCTGGCGGCGCTGTTTGTTTGCCTGAAGGCGGCAAACGTGACGTCAATACGTACTGAACCAACCTACACGCTCTATGCGACGTTCGATAACATCGGCGGTCTGAAAGCGCGCTCTCCGGTTAGTATTGGTGGCGTTGTAGTCGGTCGGGTGGCAGATATTACGCTGGATCCAAAAACCTATTTGCCACGCGTGACGCTGGAAATTGAACAACGTTATAACCACATTCCTGACACCAGTTCGCTGAGCATTCGTACTTCCGGTCTGCTTGGGGAGCAATATCTGGCGTTAAACGTCGGTTTTGAAGATCCCGAACTGGGTACTGCTATCCTGAAGGATGGCGATACAATTCAGGACACCAAGTCTGCGATGGTGCTGGAAGATCTCATTGGTCAGTTCCTTTACGGTAGTAAAGGCGATGACAATAAGAATAGTGGCGATGCGCCAGCTACTGCGCCAGGTAATAATGAAACCACTGAACCTGTGGGTACAACGAAATAATTTCAGGAGAACCGACGCATGTTTAAACGTTTAATGATGGTCGCTTTGCTGGTGATTGCACCGTTGAGTGCGGCAACCGCGGCAGACCAGACCAATCCGTATAAGCTGATGGACGAGGCGGCGCAGAAAACGTTCGATCGCCTGAAGAATGAGCAACCGCAAATTCGGGCTAACCCGGATTATCTGCGTACTATTGTTGATCAGGAGCTACTGCCGTATGTGCAGGTGAAATACGCTGGTGCACTGGTGCTGGGTCAGTATTACAAGAGTGCTACCCCGGCCCAACGTGACGCGTACTTTGCCGCTTTCCGTGAGTACCTGAAGCAGGCTTACGGTCAGGCACTGGCGATGTATCACGGTCAGACTTACCAGATTGCGCCAGAACAGCCGCTGGGCGACAAAACCATTGTGCCTATTCGCGTCACCATTATTGACCCGAATGGCCGCCCGCCGGTACGTCTGGATTTCCAGTGGCGCAAAAATTCCCAAACTGGCAACTGGCAGGCTTACGACATGATTGCCGAAGGCGTCAGCATGATCACCACCAAACAAAACGAGTGGGGAACGCTGCTGCGTACCAAAGGTATCGACGGCCTGACTGCGCAACTGAAATCGATTTCTCAACAGAAAATCACTCTGGAAGAGAAAAAATAATGAGTGAGTCACTGAGCTGGGTGCAGACGGGTGACACTCTGGCATTAGCTGGAGAGTTGGATCAAGACGTACTGCTACCGCTTTGGGAAGTGCGTGAAGAAGCGATGAAGGGAATTACCTGCATCGATCTCAGTCGCGTGTCCCGCGTTGATACAGGTGGGTTGGCGTTGCTGCTCCACCTTATCAATCTGGCGAAAAAGCAGGGTCACAGCGTGACGCTTCAGGGGGTAAACGATAAAGTCTATACCCTGGCAAAGTTGTATAATTTGCCGTCTGATGTCCTGCCTCGTTAAATTTTTTCAGGCTGGATAAGGCGTTAACCGCCTGTCCAGCAAATCTGCCTGCAAGTTGAGCCTTGTTTGATACATCAGCAAGGCTTTTTGCTTATTTATGACTGCGCAACTTTGCTCTAAGATGTTTCGCTGGCTTATTAACTGATGAATGAAGATCCCATGGAAAATAATGAAATTCAGAGCGTGCTGATGAACGCTCTCTCCCTCCAGGAAGTCCACGTTTCCGGCGATGGCAGCCACTTTCAGGTTATTGCCGTGGGTGAGATGTTTGACGGCATGAGCCGGGTTAAAAAACAGCAGACGGTTTATGGTCCGCTAATGGAATATATTGCGGATAACCGCATTCATGCTGTGTCGATCAAAGCTTATACCCCTGCGGAGTGGGCGCGCGATCGCAAACTGAACGGCTTTTGAGCTATGGGCGATTTGCCGGTAGCAGATATGAATTGTTAACTGAGAACAAACTAAATGGATAAATTTCGTGTTCAGGGGCCAACAAAGCTCCAGGGCGAAGTCACAATTTCCGGCGCTAAAAATGCTGCTCTGCCTATCCTTTTTGCCGCGCTACTGGCGGAAGAGCCAGTAGAGATCCAGAACGTTCCGAAACTGAAAGACGTCGATACGTCAATGAAATTGCTGAGTCAGCTTGGTGCTAAAGTGGAACGTAATGGCTCTGTGCATATTGATGCCCGCGATGTAAATGTGTTCTGCGCGCCTTACGAGCTGGTGAAAACCATGCGCGCTTCTATTTGGGCGCTGGGGCCGCTGGTAGCGCGTTTCGGTCAGGGACAGGTTTCGCTGCCTGGCGGTTGTACAATTGGTGCGCGCCCGGTTGATTTACATATTTCCGGCCTTGAGCAATTAGGCGCGACCATCAAACTGGAAGAAGGTTACGTTAAGGCTTCCGTCGATGGCCGTCTGAAAGGCGCGCATATCGTGATGGATAAAGTCAGCGTTGGAGCAACAGTCACCATCATGTGTGCCGCAACTCTGGCAGAAGGCACTACCGTTATCGAAAACGCGGCGCGTGAACCGGAAATCGTCGATACCGCCAACTTCCTCATTACGCTGGGCGCGAAAATTAGCGGTCAGGGTACTGATCGAATAGTCATCGAAGGTGTGGAACGTTTAGGCGGTGGCGTCTACCGCGTGCTACCGGATCGTATTGAGACCGGCACGTTCTTGGTCGCTGCGGCGATCTCTCGCGGTAAAATTATCTGCCGTAACGCCCAGCCAGATACCCTCGATGCTGTGCTGGCGAAGTTGCGTGACGCCGGGGCGGACATTGAAGTGGGCGAGGACTGGATTAGCCTGGATATGCATGGCAAACGTCCGAAGGCTGTTAATGTGCGTACCGCGCCGCATCCGGCGTTTCCGACCGATATGCAGGCCCAGTTCACGTTGCTGAACCTGGTGGCAGAAGGGACTGGATTCATCACTGAAACTGTGTTTGAAAACCGCTTTATGCACGTGCCAGAACTGAGCCGTATGGGCGCGCATGCCGAGATTGAAAGCAATACCGTTATTTGTCACGGTGTCGAAAAACTTTCCGGCGCACAGGTTATGGCGACCGATCTGCGTGCTTCAGCAAGTCTGGTGCTGGCTGGTTGTATTGCGGAAGGAACTACGGTTGTTGATCGTATTTATCACATCGATCGCGGCTACGAACGCATTGAAGACAAACTGCGTGCCTTAGGTGCGAACATCGAGCGTGTGAAAGGCGAGTAATCGTCTGAAAGCTGGCAGCCCCGTTCGCGGGGCTACCGCCAGACAACTCATTTTTTCGGTTTGGTGTAGCTGCGCATTAACTGTGTTCTGTCGATAAACGCATGTGTCTGCGGATCGTGATAGCGTGATGGCCAGATTACCCAAGGTTCCGTTCCTAATGCTTTCGCAATAATCATCTCTCCCTTCGGCCAGGGACGTGATAATGCATTTGCCAGCGTCGAAGAACTTAAACCATTTCTGCGAGACTCCGCAGCCATTGATGTTCCTTTTTTCCGCAAACCAGCAATGATGTCGGCAGGATGCCAGTCAATGAAATTATTCTCCATCTTTCCTCACTCCTTAAGTTAGTCGCTTTCATTCAGAACATGCGTTCTGTCGAGCATCACTATACTCCTGATGGCGAATTGCTCTAAAAAGTTCATGTAAATAGCGTGAAGATTCAGAATATATAAAGAAAATGACCTGATTATTCAGAGAGTATTGCGCTGAATAAGTATTTTTATGGAGCTTACTGGAATTATCCCGCGCAATGCGCGGGATACAGGGAAGGGATTAGCGATCGCGTTGAACAGCGATGTGCGCGAGGCCGATTAATGCCTCTCGCCACGGAGTGTCCGGGAGTACCTGTAATGCTTCAATAGCTTTATCTGCTTCTTCCTCGGCACGCTGACGCGTCCATTCGAGAGAACCACAAGCGTTCATTGCTTCCAGAACAGGTTCCAGAAGATGACGCCCGTTGCCTTGCTCAATGGCGGTACGGATCATCTGCGCTTGTTCCGGTGTGCCATGATGCATTGCATGCAGCAGCGGTAACGTTGGTTTACCTTCGTTCAGATCGTCCCCGACGTTTTTACCCAACTGTTCACCGTCGGCATTGTAATCGAGCAAATCGTCGATTAGCTGGAAAGCGGTGCCGAGGTAGCGACCATAATCCTGCAGACCTTTTTCTTCTTCTGGCGTACAACCTGCCAGAATTCCGGAACACTGAGCAGCAGCCTCAAACAGGCGCGCGGTTTTGCTGTAAATAACGCGCATGTAGTTTTCTTCGGTGATGTCCGGGTCGTTAACGTTCATCAGTTGCAGCACTTCACCTTCTGCGATGACGTTTACCGCTTCGGACATCACTTCCAGCACTTTGAGCGAGCCGAGGCTGGTCATCATCTGGAAAGCGCGGGTATAAATAAAATCACCAACCAACACGCTGGCAGCATTGCCAAACGCGGCGTTGGCGGTAGCTTTACCCCTGCGCATATCTGATTCATCCACAACGTCGTCGTGTAGCAGGGTCGCCGTGTGGATAAACTCGATCAGGGCGGCGATAGTGACATGCGCATTCCCCTCATAGCCAACAGCTCGTGCAGCCAGTACAGCAATCATCGGGCGAATGCGTTTACCCCCGCCGCTGACGATGTAATAGCCTAACTGATTGATCAGTTGGACTTCGGAATTAAGCTGCTCGAGAATTGCCGCATTAACACCCGCCATATCTTGCGCGGTTAACTCATTGATTTTTTCTAAATTCATCGCAAAAGCCGGGCTTTTCGCCCCGATTACCTTACTGTGAACAAAGGCAACTTAGGGTTTATGGTTAGGAATATAGGGTGATTGTACTGAAAAAATGGCACAGATAAACGTTACCGTACAAGTTGTGTTTTTTTTCTTCGTGTATTGACTGTAGCACTTGTCAAAGGCGTGCGTTTTGCGTAATATTCGCGCCCTATTGTGAATATTTATAGCGCGCTCTGAATCATTGAAAAGGTGTGCGCGGAAGCGGAGTTTTATATGTACGCGGTTTTCCAAAGTGGTGGTAAACAACACCGAGTAAGCGAAGGTCAGACCGTTCGCCTGGAAAAGCTGGACATCGCAACTGGCGAAACTGTTGAGTTCGCAGAAGTTCTGATGATCGCAAACGGTGAAGAAGTCAAAATCGGCGTTCCTTTCGTTGATGGCGGCGTAATCAAAGCTGAAGTTGTTGCTCACGGTCGTGGCGAGAAAGTTAAAATCGTTAAGTTTCGCCGTCGTAAACACTATCGTAAGCAGCAGGGCCATCGTCAGTGGTTCACTGATGTGAAAATTACTGGCATCAGCGCCTAAGACCTGAGGAGAGATTTCAAATGGCACATAAAAAGGCTGGCGGCTCCACACGTAACGGTCGCGATTCAGAAGCTAAACGCCTGGGCGTTAAGCGTTTCGGTGGCGAATCCGTTCTGGCGGGTAGCATCATCGTTCGTCAACGTGGTACTAAATTCCACGCGGGCACCAACGTAGGTTGCGGTCGTGACCACACTCTGTTTGCTAAAGCAGACGGTAAAGTGAAATTCGAAGTTAAAGGCCCGAAAAACCGTAAGTTTATCAGCATCGAAGCTGAATAAGTTTTTCGCGTCCCGGTAACGGATGAAAGCCCCGCAACGTGTTGCGGGGCTTTTTACATTCGACAACCGGTAAAAATGCGCATCGTGCGGCGTTAATCCGCAAATGCGTTTTGCAGGGAATACGGTATGAAGCAGCAGGCAGGCATTGGCATTCTTTTGGCGCTCACCACAGCAATTTGCTGGGGGGCGTTGCCAATCGCAATGAAGCAGGTGCTGGAGGTGATGGAACCTCCGACAATCGTGTTTTACCGTTTCTTGATGGCGAGTATTGGCCTTGGTGCCATTCTTGCAGTGAAGAAAAAGCTGCCGCCATTACGCGTGTTTCGTAAGCCACGTTGGGTGATATTACTGGCGGTGGCGACTGCCGGACTGTTTGGGAATTTCATCCTGTTCAGCTCATCCTTGCAATACTTGAGTCCTACCGCCTCGCAGGTGATAGGGCAACTCTCGCCGGTTGGCATGATGGTTGCCAGCGTATTTATCCTGAAAGAGAAAATGCGTAGCACTCAGGTAGTGGGAGCATTGATGCTTCTGAGTGGGCTGGTGATGTTCTTTAACACCAGTCTGGTTGAGATTTTTACAAAGCTCACCGATTACACCTGGGGTGTTATCTTTGGTGTCGGTGCTGCAACGGTCTGGGTGAGTTATGGCGTGGCGCAAAAGGTTTTATTGCGTCGGTTGGCATCACCGCAGATCCTGTTTTTGCTGTACACTTTATGTACAATTGCGCTCTTCCCACTGGCGAAACCAGGGGTGATAGCGCAGCTTAGCAACTGGCAACTCGCATGTTTAATTTTTTGCGGGCTGAATACGTTGGTAGGATATGGCGCCCTGGCGGAAGCGATGGCACGCTGGCAGGCAGCGCAGGTGAGCGCGATCATCACGCTTACTCCACTGTTTACGCTGTTTTTTTCAGATCTTTTATCACTGGCCTGGCCCGATTTCTTCGCCAGACCGATGTTAAACCTTTTAGGTTATCTCGGTGCGTTTGTCGTGGTTGCGGGCGCGATGTATTCCGCCATTGGTCATCGTATTTGGGGCGGATTACGTAAGCATACAACGGTGGTATCGCAACCCCGCGCAGGCGAATGATTTACGGAGAATAAAATGAAGTTTGTTGATGAAGCATCGATTCTGGTCGTTGCAGGTGATGGCGGCAATGGTTGTGTGAGCTTCCGCCGCGAAAAATATATTCCGAAAGGCGGCCCGGATGGCGGCGATGGTGGTGACGGCGGCGACGTATGGATGGAAGCCGACGAGAACCTGAACACGCTTATCGATTACCGTTTTGAAAAATCTTTCCGTGCAGAGCGCGGTCAGAACGGTGCAAGCCGCGACTGTACCGGTAAGCGTGGTAAAGACGTGACGATTAAAGTGCCAGTAGGTACGCGTGTTATCGATCAGGGCACTGGTGAAACCATGGGCGATATGACCAAACACGGTCAGCGCCTGCTGGTTGCTAAGGGCGGCTGGCACGGCCTGGGCAACACCCGCTTCAAATCATCGGTTAACCGTACTCCCCGGCAGAAAACCAACGGTACGCCAGGTGATAAGCGTGAGCTGCTGCTGGAGCTGATGCTGCTGGCTGATGTCGGGATGCTGGGGATGCCAAACGCTGGTAAATCGACCTTTATCCGCGCAGTATCTGCGGCTAAACCGAAAGTGGCGGACTATCCGTTTACCACTCTGGTGCCAAGCCTTGGCGTGGTTCGTATGGACAATGAGAAGAGCTTCGTTGTTGCTGATATTCCGGGGCTGATTGAAGGTGCTGCTGAAGGTGCAGGTCTGGGGATCCGCTTCCTGAAGCATCTGGAACGTTGCCGCGTATTGCTGCACCTTATCGATATCGATCCGATTGACGGCACCGATCCGGTTGAGAACGCGCGCATTATTATTAGCGAGCTGGAAAAATACAGCCAGGATCTGGCGGCGAAACCACGCTGGTTAGTCTTCAACAAGATTGACCTGCTGGATAAAGCGGAAGCCGAAGAGAAAGCGAAAGCCATCGCTGAGGCGCTGGGTTGGGAAGATAAATATTATCTGATCTCTGCAGCGAGCGGGCTGGGCGTGAAAGACCTCTGCTGGGATGTGATGACCTTTATCATCGAAAACCCAGTGGTGCAGGCCGAAGAAGCGAAACAGCCAGAGAAAGTCGAATTCATGTGGGATGATTATCACCGTCAGCAGCTTGAAGAGATTGCTGAAGAGGATGATGAAGACTGGGATGACGACTGGGACGAAGACGACGAAGAGGGCGTTGAGTTCATTTACAAGCGTTAATCAGCAAAACCCCGGCACTGCGCCGGGGTTTCTTTTTAACTAATTGTTCTGATAAATATCTTTGTACAAGCGGCTTTCAAAGCGCACCAACGGAATGCGGCGATTACGTTGATCCGCCGGTTCTACCGCATAGCCAGAAAGATATTGTACAAATGCCATCCGTTGCCCACTTGCCGTGGTAATGAATCCCGCCAGGTTATACACGCCTTGTAACGATCCTGTTTTTGCCGAAACTTTGCCATCTACCCCCGCCTGATGCAGACCGGCACGGTACTGTAACGAGCCGTCATAGCCTGCCAGCGGCAGCATGGAGATAAAGTTAAGCTCGTTATCATGCTGGGCAATGTATTGTAGCACTTGCATCATGGTGGCTGGCGCAATCAGGTTATGTCGTGAAAGCCCTGAACCATCGGCAATAATGGTGTTGCCAATATCGACACCGGCTTGCTGACGCAGGATCTGGCGCACGGCATCGGAGCCGGCTCGCCATGTACCAGGCACATTAAAGCGCGCATGACCAATCATTCGAAAGACGGTATCTGCGATCATGTTGTCCGATTTTTTCAGCATAATCTTAAGCAGATCATGCAAAGGGGCCGACTGTTTGCTGGCGACCACCGTTCCCGGCTCATTAACCTGTGTCTGGCGCAGCAGTGTGCCGGTATAGGTGATGCCTGCCTGTTTAAGCTCATCTTTCAGAATCGCCCCAGCATAGCTGGCACCATCCTGTACGGCAAAGGCCAATGGAAGAGGCTCAGAACGTTGTGGCAGGCATCCAGTTAGCGTAAAGCGGTTAAGGTCACCAGGCACGACATCCAGCTCGCAATATTGCGCTTCGGCAGAACCACGGGGGAGGGTGCGTACCTGACTGAACATCGTAACGGGGTAATAAGATGCCACGCGAATAAAAGCCATATCACCGGGCTTTTGTGCGCTGTAGAGCGAGACAGAGAAGCAATTGCGGTCAACGATAGCGGCGGCTGGCGGAGCGCTAAAGCATTGTGTCATATCGTTCCAAGGCCAGCCGGGAGCCTTATCGTGACTGGCAAAAATGGAGGTATCTATAAGCACGTTGCCATTGATTTGCGTGATGCCAGATTTTTTCAGGGTTGTTACCATATTGCGAATATCCTGACGTTTTAGCGTCGGATCGGCACCAAATCGCGCCACTAAGTCACCTTTAAGCACACCGTTTTCCACATTACCTTTGGTTTCCAACGTGGTGGTAAAACGAAAGTCGGGGCCGAGTTGAATCAATGCCGCCAGCGCAGTGATGACTTTTTGCGTACTGGCGGGTAGCGCCATCTGCTGACTGTGGTAATCAATAGTGGGGGCAGACGCGCCGACTTTTTGCACCATCAGGGCAAGGTTGGCACCTGCGGGGAGTTGAGTAATGTACTCATCAACATTCGCGGCCTGAACACTGAACGCTATACCGCTGGTCAATCCGATGATAAATCTGGAAAATCGCATAATCTCGCGCTAACAACCTGGAATCGAGCCGTCATACTACGGCGCAACACCCTATAAAGTAAACGATGACCCTTCGGGAACTTCAGGGTAAAATGACCATCAAAATGTGAATTGTAGCTGACCTGGGACCTGTTTCCGGGTCGGTATTTTTTTGCTTCTGGCCCTGGTGAGGAGTTATGCCGGGCTGACCGAACAGCCGGGGTGGGTGGAGACTCGCCCCATCAGGAATATTCAAGAGGTATAACAAATGCAAGCTATTCCGATGACCTTACGCGGCGCTGAAAAATTACGCGAAGAGCTGGATTTTCTGAAATCTGTGCGCCGTCCTGAAATCATTGCTGCTATTGCTGAAGCGCGTGAACATGGCGATCTGAAAGAGAACGCCGAATACCACGCAGCTCGTGAGCAGCAGGGCTTCTGCGAAGGCCGTATTAAAGATATCGAAGCCAAGCTGTCGAACGCTCAGGTAATCGATGTCACCAAAATGCCGAACAATGGTCGCGTTATTTTTGGTGCTACCGTAACGGTGTTGAATCTGGATTCTGATGAAGAGCAGACTTATCGCATCGTAGGTGATGACGAAGCTGACTTTAAACAAAACCTGATTTCTGTAAACTCGCCTATCGCTCGTGGCTTGATCGGCAAAGAAGAAGATGATGTTGTGGTCATCAAAACGCCGGGCGGCGAAGTAGAATTTGAAGTAATTAAGGTGGAATACCTGTAAGAATTACCCAATACTCAAAATGTTGATGTATTGTAAAGAAAGGAAAAAGGCCGCTATGCGGCCTTTTATCAACGAACAGAGCGTGGCATTTTGCTCTCCTGCCTGCGGAAAATCCCTCGTTTTACACAGAAAATGTGTGTAACTTTAGGATAATCTTAGCGTGGCAGCGAGATTTTACGTTCTTTAGTTGGGCGATAAAGCACCAGCGTTTTACCGATGACCTGTACATTACAGGCGCCGGTTTCGCGCACGATAGCTTCCACGATCAAGGTTTTAGTTTCGCGATCTTCTGTTGCGATTTTCACCTTGATGAGTTCATGGTGCTCTAGCGCTTGTTCAATCTCGGCCAGCACCCCTTCGGTCAAACCATTACTGCCAAGCAGAACAACTGGCTTGAGCGGATGTGCCAGACCTTTCAGGTGCTGTTTTTGTTTAGTACTCAGATTCATCGTATTTTTTTGCTTACGTTGGGATTGAAAACGGGTCATTCTACCGCCATCTCCCATATATCACCAAATAGGCGCGTAAAAATTTACGCAATTGGTTACGATGAGTTATCCCAATGGGAAAGTTAAATGACAGGTAAGAAGCGTTCTGCCAGTTCCAGCCGCTGGCTTCAGGAACACTTTAGCGATAAATATGTTCAACAGGCACAGAAAAAGGGGTTACGTTCCCGTGCCTGGTTTAAACTTGATGAAATACAGCAAAGTGACAAACTCTTTAAACCGGGAATGACGGTAGTCGACCTTGGCGCCGCGCCGGGTGGTTGGTCACAATATGTAGTCACCCAAATTGGCGGCAAAGGCCGTATCATCGCTTGCGATCTTTTACCTATGGATCCTATCGTTGGTGTGGACTTTCTTCAGGGCGATTTTCGTGATGAACTGGTCATGAAGGCTCTGCTGGAGCGTGTAGGCGACAGCAAAGTCCAGGTTGTCATGTCAGATATGGCACCAAACATGAGCGGAACACCGGCGGTGGATATCCCCCGTGCCATGTATCTGGTGGAACTGGCGCTAGAAATGTGTCGTGATGTGTTAGCGCCGGGTGGCAGTTTTGTAGTGAAGGTGTTCCAGGGCGAAGGTTTCGATGAGTATCTAAGGGAAATTCGCTCCCTGTTTACGAAGGTTAAAGTTCGTAAGCCGGACTCTTCTCGTGCACGTTCGCGGGAAGTGTATATTGTAGCGACCGGGCGTAAACCCTAACCGGGAGATTTCAGACGAAAGTTTGAAAGATGCTGGATATAGAGTATCCTGACGCTGTTTTTAACACAGTTGTAATAAGAGGTTAATCCCTTGAGTGACATGGCGAAAAACCTAATACTCTGGCTGGTCATTGCCGTTGTGCTGATGTCAGTATTCCAGAGCTTTGGGCCCAGCGAGTCTAATGGCCGTAAGGTGGATTACTCTACCTTCCTACAAGAGGTCAATAACGACCAGGTTCGTGAAGCGCGTATCAACGGACGTGAAATCAACGTTACCAAGAAAGATAGTAACCGTTATACCACTTACATTCCGGTTCAGGATCCAAAACTACTGGATAACCTGTTGACCAAGAACGTCAAGGTTGTCGGTGAACCGCCTGAAGAGCCAAGCCTGCTGGCTTCTATCTTCATCTCCTGGTTCCCGATGCTGTTGCTGATTGGTGTCTGGATCTTTTTCATGCGTCAAATGCAGGGCGGCGGTGGCAAAGGTGCTATGTCGTTCGGTAAGAGCAAAGCACGTATGTTGACGGAAGATCAGATCAAAACGACCTTTGCTGACGTTGCTGGTTGCGACGAAGCAAAAGAAGAAGTTGCTGAGCTGGTTGAGTATCTGCGTGAGCCGAGCCGCTTCCAGAAACTGGGCGGTAAGATCCCGAAAGGGGTTCTGATGGTTGGTCCTCCGGGTACTGGTAAAACGTTGCTGGCGAAAGCCATTGCAGGCGAAGCGAAAGTTCCGTTCTTTACCATTTCTGGTTCTGACTTCGTTGAAATGTTCGTTGGTGTTGGTGCATCTCGTGTACGTGACATGTTCGAACAGGCGAAGAAAGCGGCTCCGTGTATCATCTTTATTGATGAAATCGATGCCGTAGGCCGCCAGCGTGGCGCGGGGCTGGGTGGTGGTCACGATGAACGTGAACAGACACTTAACCAGATGCTGGTTGAGATGGACGGCTTCGAAGGTAACGAAGGTATCATCGTGATCGCTGCGACTAACCGCCCGGACGTTCTCGACCCGGCGCTGCTGCGTCCTGGTCGTTTCGACCGTCAGGTTGTGGTTGGTTTGCCAGATGTTCGTGGTCGTGAGCAGATCCTGAAAGTTCACATGCGTCGCGTACCGCTGGCACCAGATGTTGATGCGGCAATTATCGCCCGTGGTACACCGGGCTTCTCTGGCGCAGATCTGGCTAACCTGGTGAACGAAGCAGCACTGTTCGCTGCACGTGGCAATAAACGAGTTGTTTCGATGGTTGAGTTCGAGAAAGCGAAAGACAAAATCATGATGGGCGCGGAACGTCGCTCCATGGTGATGACGGAAGCGCAGAAAGAGTCCACCGCGTATCACGAAGCAGGCCATGCGATTATCGGTCGCCTGGTGCCGGAACACGATCCGGTACACAAAGTAACGATTATCCCGCGCGGTCGTGCGTTGGGTGTGACCTTCTTCCTGCCTGAAGGCGATGCTATCAGTGCCAGCCGTCAGAAACTGGAAAGCCAGATCAGTACCCTGTACGGCGGTCGTCTGGCAGAAGAGATCATCTACGGACCGGAACATGTTTCTACCGGGGCGTCCAACGACATTAAAGTTGCGACCAACCTGGCGCGTAACATGGTGACCCAGTGGGGCTTCTCTGAGAAACTCGGTCCGCTACTGTATGCGGAAGAAGAAGGTGAAGTTTTCCTCGGTCGTAGCGTGGCCAAAGCTAAACATATGTCCGATGAAACTGCGCGTATCATCGACCAGGAAGTGAAGTCACTGATTGAACGTAACTACAATCGTGCGCGTCAGTTGTTGAACGACAACCTGGATATCCTGCATGCGATGAAAGATGCACTCATGAAATATGAGACCATCGACGCACCGCAGATTGATGACCTGATGGCGCGTCGCGATGTACGTCCGCCTGCAGGTTGGGAAGAGTCGGGAGCATCTAACAATTCTGACAATAATGGCACTCCAAAGGCACCGCGTCCGGTTGATGAACCACGCACGCCAAATCCGGGTAATACCATGTCAGAGCAGTTAGGCGACAAGTAAGTTCCCGCATCAGATGACTGTATTTGTACCGAAAACCCCGGGGCGTGCTCCGGGGTTTTTTCTTATCAATTTATACCAGGGATAACACCATGAAACTCTTTGCCCAGGGCTCTTCACTGGATCTTAGCCATCCTCACGTAATGGGGATCCTCAACGTTACGCCAGATTCTTTCTCTGATGGCGGTACGCATAACTCACTGACTGATGCAGTGAAACATGCGAACCTGATGATCAACGCTGGCGCGACGATCATTGACGTTGGTGGAGAGTCCACGCGTCCAGGGGCAGCGGAAGTGAGTGTTGAAGAAGAGTTGCAGCGTGTTATTCCGGTGGTTGAGGCAATTGCGCAACGATTCGAAGTTTGGATCTCGGTCGATACTTCTAAACCGGAAGTCATCCGGGAA
The DNA here is from genome assembly GCF_003027595.1 of Escherichia sp. 20412-1. Lineage (NCBI taxonomy): Bacteria > Pseudomonadati > Pseudomonadota > Gammaproteobacteria > Enterobacterales > Enterobacteriaceae > Escherichia > Escherichia sp. 20412-1. The sequence continues at coordinate 55,816 of NZ_PYQM01000007.1, forward strand.
TCGGCAAGAGTGGGCGCTCACATCATTAACGATATCCGATCCCTTTCCGAGCCAGGTGCTCTGGAAGCGGCTGCGGAAACCGGTTTACCCGTATGTCTGATGCATATGCAGGGAAATCCAAAGACCATGCAGGAAGCACCGAAATATGATGATGTCTTTGCTGAAGTGAATCGCTACTTTATTGAGCAAATAGCACGTTGTGAACAGGCGGGTATCGCAAAAGAGAAATTGTTGCTCGACCCCGGATTCGGTTTCGGTAAAAATCTCTCCCATAACTATTCATTACTGGCGCGTCTGGCTGAATTTCATCATTTCAATCTGCCGCTGTTGGTGGGTATGTCACGAAAATCGATGATTGGACAGCTACTGAATGTTGGGCCGTCTGAGCGTCTGAGCGGCAGTCTGGCTTGTGCGGTAATTGCCGCAATGCAGGGCGCGCACATTATTCGTGTTCATGACGTCAAAGAAACCGTAGAAGCGATGCGGGTGGTGGAAGCCACTCTGTCTGCAAAGGAAAATAAACGCTATGAGTAATCGTAAATATTTCGGGACCGATGGGATTCGTGGTCGTGTTGGGGATGCGCCGATCACACCTGATTTTGTGCTTAAACTGGGCTGGGCTGCGGGTAAAGTACTGGCGCGGCACGGCTCCCGTAAGATCATTATCGGCAAAGATACCCGTATTTCTGGCTATATGTTGGAGTCGGCGTTGGAAGCCGGCCTGGCGGCAGCGGGCCTTTCCGCGCTCTTCACCGGCCCGATGCCAACACCGGCGGTGGCTTATCTGACACGCACCTTTCGTGCAGAGGCCGGGATTGTGATTTCTGCATCGCATAACCCGTTCTACGATAATGGTATTAAATTCTTTTCCATCGACGGCACTAAACTGCCAGATGCAGTCGAAGAAGCCATTGAAGCTGAAATGGAAAAAGAGATTAGCTGCGTTGATTCGGCAGAACTGGGTAAAGCCAGCCGTATTGTTGATGCTGCGGGTCGCTATATCGAATTTTGCAAAGCCACGTTCCCGAACGAACTTAGCCTCAGTGAACTGAAGATTGTGGTGGATTGCGCAAATGGTGCAACCTATCACATCGCTCCAAATGTACTGCGCGAGCTGGGAGCGAACGTAATCGCCATCGGTTGTGAGCCGAATGGTGTAAACATCAATGCCGAAGTGGGGGCAACTGATGTTCGTGCATTACAGGCGCGTGTACTGGCTGAAAAAGCGGATCTCGGCATTGCCTTTGACGGCGACGGCGACCGCGTCATCATGGTTGACCATGAAGGCAATAAAGTCGATGGCGATCAGATCATGTATATCATCGCGCGTGAAGGTCTTCGTCAGGGGCAGTTGCGTGGTGGCGTAGTGGGCACATTAATGAGCAATATGGGGCTGGAATTGGCGCTGAAACAGCTAGGTATTCCATTTGCTCGCGCAAAAGTGGGCGACCGCTATGTACTGGAAAAAATGCAGGAGAAAGGCTGGCGCATCGGCGCGGAGAACTCCGGTCATGTGATTCTGCTGGATAAAACCACCACCGGTGACGGCATCGTTGCCGGTTTGCAGGTACTGGCGGCGATGGCGCGCAACCACATGAGTCTGCACGACCTTTGCAGTGGCATGAAAATGTTCCCGCAGATTCTGGTTAACGTGCGTTATACCGCAGGCAGCGGCGATCCGCTTGAGCATGAATCAGTTAAAGCCGTGACAGCGGAAGTTGAAGCGGCGCTGGGTAGCCGTGGACGCGTGCTGCTGCGTAAATCTGGCACCGAGCCGTTGATTCGCGTGATGGTCGAAGGTGAAGACGAAGCACAGGTGACTGAATTTGCCCACCGTATCGCTGATGCGGTAAAAGCGGTTTAATGCGATTGCTAACTGGCTAAAAAGGCGGCGATTGTCGCCTTTGTTCTACTTATGTACATCGGTTTTGCTGTTTTTTTCCGCAGTTGATACAATGCAATAAAATTGCCCTTGCGAAGGTCATTCGCTTTGGTTAGTATTCACACCCGCTTCAGTGGGAAAGATTAAATTATCCCGCTTTATTGGTTGAAGCATTGGTACGCGGCAACTCCGCAAGGAACAGGTTGATTATGTACGAAGCTCTTTTAGTAGTTTTCCTTATTGTAGCAATTGGCCTTGTTGGTCTGATCATGCTGCAGCAAGGTAAAGGCGCTGATATGGGAGCCTCCTTCGGAGCAGGCGCTTCCGCTACGCTGTTTGGTTCAAGTGGTTCTGGTAACTTCATGACCCGTATGACGGCTGTGCTGGCAACGTTGTTCTTCATCATCAGTCTGGTGTTGGGTAATATCAACAGTAATAAAACCAATAAAGGTAGCGAATGGGAAAATCTGAGTGCTCCGGCGAAAACCGAACAGACTCAGCCTGCTGCTCCGGCTAAGCCGACCAGCGATATTCCGAACTAAGAGTAGTATCTGTGCTGAGGTGGTGGAATTGGTAGACACGCTACCTTGAGGTGGTAGTGCCCTAACGGGCTTGTGGGTTCGAGTCCCATCCTCAGTACCAATATTCCGAAAGAAAGACGCTGAAAAGCGTCTTTTTTCGTTTTTATAAGTTAAACATTCTGATAGTTATTTCCCCACCCGTAAGTCTGTTTCATCCAGTTTGAAATCTGTAATTTCTAACTTTTGCATTATTAACGGAAGCACCTGGTGAATTATTCTCATACCAGTAAGGATCTCGTTCATGTATATATCAGGATGAATGCGAGATTTATTGAAATCGAAACTTTCGGCTTCTGCTGCAACGCTAAGTTGGTCAGCAGTGTTATAAACCATATCCAGAAGTTCGGCTCTTAACGGGATTCCCGCCCTGAATGCCATCATCTTGAGTTGATTCAACCAATTTTCGTAGTCTTTTTGAACTTTATAACGAAACTGTTTAATGTTTGACGCAATAGGAGTATCAATTTCAATTTTGCATGCGGCAAGTGATATCAATGAACTCTGAATATTGATGGCTTCGTTGGAATAGACATCTAAATCATCATCCTGAACTAACTCATCAACATATGCTATGTAGAATCCATAAACGTCATTCAGAGCATGGTAAATATCATTGATTACGGAACAATGAGCGTTGCTCTCTATGACCTCCCAAAAAGCCTCTTTATGATCAGCATTTTTGCCGTCAATATTAAGTTCTTTGGGAAAGGAAAGAGGTGAAGGAAAACCTATGCGGTTCAACACATCTATTGTTTCTTCAACCAAAAAGCCATCTTCGTCAGTAAGAGGTCGTGTTATATAACCCGTTTCAGAGTCTTCCATAGCTTGTTGAGCAAGAAAATGGATAAGTCGATCCCATTTCTCAGCATTCTCGACTGAGCCCGCCCATTCAACTAGTTGAGGAGAGTAATGCCCTATTTGTGTAATATCTCTGAATTTTTTTCCATGTCAGTAGACATATGTTCCCCTTTTTTCCACTTGCTAATTTGTGTTGAGGAAACACCTAACTGGTTTGCTAAATCTTTTTGGGTACATTTCAGAGTATGTACTGCGAGGCGTACAAAATATTCACCATTCATTGGTCATTCCTTTTACTGAGCATGAAAGAATAAAGTAAAAATAGAATGGACTGATATTTACTTTATTTAATTTGAATTTTACTTTAACTCCGAAACCGGACATGTGAATCCCAAGCGTGGCCACATTCTCTTAGCCGTAAAAAAAGGCCGCAATGGCGGCCTTTAGCACGAACTCTCTGAAATTACTGACCTTTGTTTTCCAGATTCTCAACCTGCGGCACGCCCGAAGCGGCAGAAGAGGAGAGCAGGCCAGTTTTGGCATAACCGAAAAGTTTCTCGCGGGTGTCAGTGATATCCAGGTTACGCATGGTCAGTTGACCAATACGATCGTCTGGTGAGAACACTGAGTCACCTTTTTCCATTGTCAGACGCTCTGGCTTATAAGTCAGGTTGTCAGAGACAGTATTGAGGATGGAGTAGTCGTTACCGCGACGCAGTTCCAGGGTAACTTCACCTGTAATCTGGCTGGCAACCCAGCGTTGCAGGGAGTCTCGTAGCATCAGCGCCTGGGAGTCGAACCAACGCCCCTGATACAGCAGACGTCCCAACTGGCGACCATGCGCGTGATATTGCTCAATGGTGTCTTCGTTGTGAATACCGGTCAGCAGACGTTCATAAGCGATATGCAGCAGAGCCATCCCCGGAGCTTCGTAGATACCACGGCTTTTCGCTTCGATGATACGGTTTTCGATCTGGTCGCTCATGCCCAGGCCGTGACGGCCACCAATGCGGTTGGCTTCAAGCATCATTTCTACATCGTCGCTAAAGGTTTTACCGTTTAGCGCTACCGGATGCCCCAGCTCAAAACGTACCGTGACTTCTTCTGCCGGGATCTTCACGCTCTCGTCCCAGAATTTCACACCCATAATCGGGTTGACGATTTTGACGCTGGAGTTGAGGTATTCCAGATCTTTCGCTTCGTGCGTCGCGCCGAGCATGTTGGAGTCTGTGGAGTAGGCTTTTTCAACCGACATTTTGTAGTCGAAACCGCAGGCAATCATAAATTCAGACATTTCATGACGACCGCCTAACTCATCAATAAAGTCAGTATCAAGCCACGGTTTGTAAATCTGCAATTCGGCGTTGGTAAGCAGGCCGTAACGATAGAAACGTTCGATATCGTTTCCTTTATAGGTGCTGCCATCACCCCAGATGTTAACGCCATCTTCTTTCATCGCAGCAACCAGCATGGTGCCGGTTACGGCGCGGCCCAGTGGCGTGGTGTTAAAATAGGTCAGACCGCCGGTGGTGTTATGGAAAGCACCACACTGAATAGCGGCAATACCTTCAGCCACCAGTTGTTTGCGGCAGTCGATCAGACGAGCGTTCTCCGCGCCGTATTCCATGGCTCGACGAGGGATCGCATCATAATCCTCTTCGTCTGGCTGGCCCAAATTTGCAGTATATGCATAAGGGACAGCTCCCTTTTGTCGCATCCACAGCAGTGCGGCACTGGTGTCCAGACCGCCAGAAAAAGCGATACCAATACGTTGACCTACCGGGAGATGCTTGAGAATCGTCGTCATAAAATAACACCCTGCTTGATTAACTAATGATGAGCCTGTATTTCTGCTCTAACTGAATTTTTATGCAAAATAAATGAGTTTTCATTTAATCATCTTTTATCTGAGACAGGAAGAGTTTAGTGTGTTTTTTGTAAAATAATGCGCTTAAGAGAGGTAAGGAGAGGATGAAAGTATTCAACAAATGAAAGTGAACTGGATATCCATTCACATGATTAGCAATAAATGTTGACAAAATGTGGCGTGGATCACTATAATGGCCGCAGATTTTACGTCCCGTCTCGGTACACCAAATCCCAGCAGTATTTGCATTTTTTACTCAAAACAAGTAGAATTTGCCACGTTTCAGGCGCGGGGTGGAGCAGCCTGGTAGCTCGTCGGGCTCATAACCCGAAGGTCGTCGGTTCAAATCCGGCCCCCGCAACCACTTTCCCTTAGAGTTCTTTTTCAAATATACTGTGAAGACTTCGGCCTTCGTAGTGGGATTTGAAAAAATCCTTCTGGAAAGTGCTCCAGACCGCATTTGCGGTTATAGGGTTCAGTTATATAAAGCCCCGATTTATCGGGGTTTTTTGTTATCTGACTACAGAATAACTGGGCTTTAGGCCCTTTTTTTATGTCTTGGGGGTGGGCTTGTCCACATTAGAGCAAAAATTAACAGAGATGATTACTGCGCCAGTTGAGGCCCTGGGTTTTGAACTGGTTGGCATCGAGTTTATTCGCGGTCGCACATCCACACTGCGCATCTATATTGATAGTGAAGATGGCATCAATGTTGATGATTGTGCTGATGTGAGCCACCAGGTAAGTGCTGTGTTGGATGTTGAAGATCCCATCACCGTTGCTTATAACCTGGAAGTCTCCTCACCGGGTCTCGATCGCCCACTGTTCACGGCTGAACACTACGCCCGTTTTGTCGGAGAAGAGGTCACTCTGGTACTCCGTATGGCGGTACAAAACCGTCGTAAATGGCAGGGCGTTATCAAAGCGGTAGACGGTGAAATGATCACAGTTACCGTCGAAGGTAAAGATGAAGTGTTCGCGCTGAGTAATATCCAGAAGGCGAACCTGGTTCCCCACTTTTAATAGTCTGGATGAGGTGAAAACCCCGCGATGAACAAAGAAATTTTGGCTGTAGTTGAAGCCGTCTCCAATGAAAAGGCGCTGCCTCGCGAGAAAATTTTCGAAGCGTTGGAAAGCGCGCTGGCTACAGCAACCAAGAAAAAATATGAACAAGAGATCGACGTCCGCGTACAGATCGATCGCAAAAGCGGTGATTTTGACACCTTCCGTCGTTGGCTGATTGTTGATGAAGTCACTCAGCCAACTAAAGAAATCACCTTTGAAGCCGCGCGTTATGAAGATGAAAGCCTGAACCTGGGCGATTACGTTGAAGATCAGATTGAGTCTGTCACCTTTGACCGTATTACGACCCAGACGGCAAAGCAGGTTATCGTGCAGAAAGTTCGTGAAGCCGAACGTGCGATGGTTGTTGATCAGTTCCGTGAACACGAAGGTGAAATCATCACCGGCGTGGTGAAAAAAGTAAACCGCGATAATATCTCTCTGGATCTGGGCAACAATGCTGAAGCTGTGATCCTGCGTGAAGATATGCTGCCGCGTGAGAACTTCCGCCCAGGTGACCGCGTTCGTGGCGTGCTCTATTCTGTTCGCCCGGAAGCGCGTGGTGCGCAACTTTTCGTTACCCGTTCCAAGCCAGAAATGCTGATCGAACTGTTCCGCATTGAAGTGCCGGAAATTGGCGAAGAAGTTATTGAAATTAAAGCAGCGGCTCGCGATCCGGGATCTCGTGCGAAAATCGCGGTGAAAACCAACGATAAACGTATCGATCCGGTAGGTGCTTGCGTGGGTATGCGTGGTGCACGTGTTCAGGCTGTTTCCACTGAGCTTGGCGGCGAGCGTATCGATATCGTCCTGTGGGATGATAATCCGGCGCAATTCGTTATTAACGCGATGGCACCGGCAGACGTTGCTTCTATCGTGGTGGATGAAGATAAACACACCATGGATATCGCTGTTGAAGCCGGTAACCTGGCGCAGGCGATTGGGCGTAATGGTCAGAACGTGCGTCTGGCTTCGCAGTTGAGTGGTTGGGAACTTAACGTAATGACCGTTGACGACCTGCAAGCTAAACATCAGGCGGAAGCGCACGCAGCGATCGACACCTTCACCCGTTATCTCGACATTGACGAAGACTTCGCCACTGTCCTGGTAGAAGAAGGCTTCTCGACTCTGGAAGAACTGGCCTACGTGCCGATGAAAGAGCTGCTGGAAATTGAAGGCCTTGATGAGCCGACTGTTGAAGCACTGCGCGAGCGTGCTAAAAATGCACTGGCCACCATTGCACAGGCCCAGGAAGAAAGCCTCGGTGATAACAAACCGGCTGACGATCTGCTGAATCTTGAAGGGATGGATCGTGATTTAGCATTCAAACTGGCCGCCCGTGGCGTTTGTACGCTGGAAGATCTCGCCGAACAGGGCATTGATGATCTGGCTGATATCGAAGGGTTGACCGACGAAAAAGCCGGAGCACTGATTATGGCTGCCCGTAATATTTGCTGGTTCGGTGACGAAGCGTAATAAACTGTAGCAGGAAGGAACAGCATGACAGATGTGACGATTAAAACGCTGGCCGCAGAGCGACAGACCTCCGTGGAACGCCTGGTACAGCAATTTGCTGATGCAGGTATCCGGAAGTCTGCTGACGACTCTGTGACCGCACAAGAGAAACAGGCTTTAATTGACCACCTGAATCAGAAAAATTCAGGGCCGGACAAATTAACGCTGCAACGTAAAACACGTAGCACCCTTAACATTCCTGGTACCGGTGGAAAAAGTAAATCGGTACAAATCGAAGTCCGCAAGAAACGCACCTTTGTGAAACGCGATCCGCAAGAGGCTGAACGCCTTGCAGCGGAAGAGCAAGCGCAGCGTGAAGCGGAAGAGCAAGCCCGTCGTGAGGCAGAAGAATCGGCCAAACGCGAGGCGCAACAAAAAGCTGAACGTGAGGCCGCAGAACAAGCGAAACGTGAAATCGCTGAACAAGCAAAACGTGAAGCTGCGGAAAAAGACAAAGTGAGCAATCAACAAGACGATATGACTAAAACCGCCCAGGCTGAAAAAGCCCGCCGTGAGCAGGAAGCTGCAGAGCTTAAGCGCAAAGCTGAAGAAGAAGCACGTCGTAAACTCGAAGAAGAAGCACGTCGCGTTGCTGAAGAAGCACGTCGTATGGCGGAAGAAAACAAATGGACTGATAACGCGGAACCGACTGAAGATTCCAGTGATTATCACGTTACCACCTCTCAACATGCTCGCCAGGCAGAAGACGAAAGCGATCGTGAAGTCGAAGGCGGTCGTGGCCGTGGCCGTAACGCGAAAGCAGCACGTCCGAAGAAAGGCAATAAACATTCTGAATCTAAAGCTGATCGCGAAGAAGCGCGCGCAGCAGTACGTGGTGGTAAAGGCGGAAAACGTAAAGGTTCTTCGCTGCAGCAGAGCTTCCAGAAACCAGCTCAGGCTGTTAACCGTGACGTCGTGATTGGTGAAACCATCACTGTTGGCGAACTGGCTAACAAGATGGCGGTTAAAGGCTCTCAGGTCATCAAAGCGATGATGAAGCTGGGTGCAATGGCAACCATCAACCAGGTCATTGACCAGGAAACCGCACAGTTAGTTGCCGAAGAGATGGGCCACAAAGTTATCCTGCGTCGTGAAAACGAACTGGAAGAAGCGGTAATGAGTGACCGTGATACAGGTGCTGCGGCTGAACCGCGTGCACCGGTTGTGACCATCATGGGACACGTTGACCACGGTAAAACTTCTCTGCTGGACTATATTCGTTCAACGAAAGTGGCTTCTGGTGAAGCGGGTGGCATTACCCAGCACATCGGTGCATACCACGTTGAAACTGAAAACGGCATGATCACCTTCCTGGACACCCCGGGGCACGCCGCGTTTACTTCAATGCGTGCACGTGGTGCGCAGGCAACTGACATCGTAGTTCTGGTTGTTGCTGCAGATGACGGCGTAATGCCGCAGACCATCGAAGCAATCCAGCACGCGAAAGCGGCAGGTGTGCCTGTGGTGGTTGCAGTGAACAAAATCGATAAGCCAGAAGCCGATCCGGATCGCGTTAAAAACGAACTGTCTCAGTACGGCATCCTGCCGGAAGAGTGGGGCGGTGAAAGCCAGTTCGTACACGTATCTGCAAAAGCGGGTACGGGTATCGACGAACTGCTGGATGCGATCCTGCTGCAGGCCGAAGTCCTGGAACTGAAAGCCGTACGTAACGGGATGGCGAGCGGTGCGGTCATCGAATCTTTCCTCGATAAAGGTCGTGGTCCGGTTGCAACTGTACTGGTACGTGAAGGTACTCTGCACAAGGGTGACATCGTTCTGTGTGGCTTCGAATACGGTCGTGTTCGTGCAATGCGTAACGAACTGGGTCAGGAAGTACTGGAAGCAGGTCCGTCCATTCCGGTGGAAATCCTCGGCTTGTCCGGTGTTCCGGCAGCGGGTGATGAAGTTACCGTTGTACGTGACGAGAAGAAAGCACGTGAAGTTGCACTGTATCGTCAGGGTAAATTCCGTGAAGTTAAACTGGCGCGTCAGCAGAAATCTAAACTGGAGAACATGTTCGCCAACATGACTGAAGGCGAAGTTCATGAAGTGAACATCGTTCTGAAGGCTGACGTACAGGGTTCTGTAGAAGCGATTTCCGACTCCTTGCTGAAACTGTCTACTGACGAAGTAAAAGTGAAGATCATCGGTTCTGGTGTAGGTGGTATCACCGAAACCGACGCGACCCTGGCGGCTGCATCCAACGCGATTCTGGTTGGCTTCAACGTCCGTGCTGATGCCTCTGCGCGTAAAGTGATTGAGGCTGAAAGCCTGGATCTGCGTTACTACTCCGTCATCTATAACCTGATCGATGAAGTGAAAGCGGCGATGAGCGGTATGCTCTCTCCGGAACTGAAACAACAGATCATCGGTCTGGCGGAAGTTCGCGATGTGTTCAAATCACCGAAATTTGGTGCCATCGCAGGTTGTATGGTTACCGAAGGTGTGGTTAAACGTCACAACCCGATCCGCGTTCTGCGCGACAACGTGGTTATCTACGAAGGCGAGCTGGAGTCCCTGCGCCGCTTCAAAGATGACGTTAACGAAGTCCGTAACGGTATGGAGTGTGGTATCGGCGTTAAGAACTACAACGACGTGCGCACTGGCGATGTGATCGAAGTGTTCGAAATCATCGAGATTCAGCGTACGATTGCCTAAGGTTGATTGGGTGTAGGCCGGATAAGGCGTTTGCGCCGCATCCGGCAGCCGTTGCCTGACGCGACGCTCGTGCGTCTTATCAGGCCTACGTGAACAGCCCTTCCACCTGAAATTAATTTTAAAAAGGGGCTTATGGCCCCTTTTTTGTCAGGAGAATTTATTATGGCGAAAGAATTTGGTCGCCCGCAGCGCGTAGCGCAGGAAATGCAAAAAGAGATCGCTCTCATCCTGCAACGCGAAATTAAAGATCCTCGTCTGGGCATGATGACCACCGTTTCCGGTGTCGAGATGTCTCGTGACCTGGCCTATGCCAAAGTGTATGTAACTTTCCTCAACGACAAAGATGAAGATGCGGTAAAAGCGGGCATCAAAGCGTTGCAGGAAGCCTCCGGCTTTATCCGCAGCCTGCTTGGTAAAGCGATGCGCCTGCGTATCGTGCCGGAACTGACCTTCTTCTACGACAACTCACTGGTTGAAGGGATGCGTATGTCAAACCTGGTGACCAGTGTGGTTAAGCATGACGAAGAACGTCGTGTTAATCCGGACGACAGCAAGGAGGACTAATGAGTCGTCCTCGTCGTCGCGGCCGCGACATTAACGGCGTTTTGTTGCTGGATAAACCGCAGGGTATGTCCAGCAACGATGCGCTGCAAAAAGTGAAACGCATTTATAACGCCAATCGTGCTGGACATACCGGCGCGCTGGACCCGCTGGCGACCGGCATGTTGCCGATTTGTCTCGGGGAAGCGACGAAGTTTTCCCAGTACCTGCTGGACTCTGATAAACGTTATCGGGTGATTGCGCGTCTTGGACAGCGTACTGATACTTCTGACGCAGACGGACAAATCGTTGAGGAGCGCCCGGTAACCTTTAGTGCAGAGCAACTGGCGGCGGCACTCGATTCATTCCGTGGCGATATTGAACAAATCCCTTCGATGTATTCTGCGCTGAAATATCAGGGTAAAAAACTGTACGAGTACGCGCGTCAGGGCATTGAAGTGCCTCGTGAAGCACGACCGATTACCGTTTATGAGTTGCTGTTTATTCGTCACGAAGGCAATGAACTGGAGCTGGAAATTCATTGCTCAAAAGGCACCTATATCCGCACCATCATTGATGACCTGGGTGAAAAACTTGGCTGTGGCGCACATGTGATTTATCTGCGCCGTCTGGCTGTAAGCAAATATCCGGTTGAACGAATGGTGACTCTGGAACATCTGCGTGAACTTGTCGAGCAAGCCGAACAGCAGGGTATTTCGGCGGCACAATTACTTGATCCATTACTGATGCCAATGGACAGTCCAGCTTCGGACTACCCGGTGGTGAATCTTCCGCTAACGTCTTCTGTTTACTTCAAAAATGGTAACCCGGTTCGTACATCCGGTGCGCCACTGGAAGGACTGGTTCGTGTTACAGAAGGTGAAAACGGTAAGTTTATCGGTATGGGCGAAATTGACGATGAAGGCCGCGTTGCGCCTCGTCGCCTGGTGGTTGAATACCCGGCGTAATGCTATCCATCTTGCGATAACAGGTCGCTACGAGTAGAATACTGCCGCTTAACGTCGCGTAAATTGTTTAACACTTTACGTAACGTACACTGGGATCGCTGAATTAGAGATCGGCGTCCTTTCATTCTATATACTTTGGAGTTTTAAAATGTCTCTAAGTACTGAAGCAACAGCTAAAATCGTTTCTGAGTTTGGTCGTGGTGCAAACGACACCGGTTCTACCGAAGTTCAGGTAGCACTGCTGACTGCACAGATTAACCACCTGCAGGGCCACTTTGCAGAGCACAAAAAAGATCACCACAGCCGTCGTGGTCTGCTGCGCATGGTTTCTCAGCGTCGTAAACTGCTCGACTACCTGAAACGTAAAGACGTAGCACGTTACACCCAGCTCATCGAGCGCCTGGGTCTGCGTCGCTAATTCTTGCGAGTTTCAGAAAAGGGGGCCTGAGTGGCCCCTTTTTTCAAGCTGATGGCAGCAATTCACTGGAAACTAATGTATTGTTGCTATGAATGATCTTCCGTTGCAGAGGTTCGCGCGGCTAATGAGAGGCTTTACCCACATCAGGCTGGGTTAGGGTTGTCATTAGTCGCGAGGATGCGCAGAAGATCGGGTATTAACACCAGTGCCGTTAAGGTGCTGTCTAAGAAAGAGAAAGGATATTACATTGCTTAATCCGATCGTTCGTAAATTCCAGTACGGCCAACATACCGTTACACTGGAAACTGGCATGATGGCGCGTCAAGCCACTGCCGCAGTTATGGTTAGCATGGATGACACCGCGGTATTCGTTACCGTTGTTGGCCAGAAAAAAGCCAAACCAGGTCAGGACTTCTTCCCTCTGACCGTTAACTATCAGGAGCGTACCTACGCTGCTGGTCGTATCCCGGGTAGCTTCTTCCGTCGTGAAGGCCGTCCAAGCGAAGGCGAAACCCTGATCGCGCGTCTGATTGACCGCCCGATTCGCCCGCTGTTCCCGGAAGGCTTCGTCAACGAAGTTCAGGTTATCGCCACCGTGGTTTCTGTTAACCCGCAGGTTAACCCGGATATCGTTGCGATGATTGGTGCTTCCGCAGCACTGTCTCTGTCTGGTATCCCGTTCAATGGTCCGATTGGTGCTGCTCGCGTGGGTTACATCAATGACCAGTATGTACTGAACCCAACTCAGGATGAGCTGAAAGAGAGCAAACTGGATCTGGTTGTTGCCGGTACTGAAGCCGCTGTGCTGATGGTTGAATCTGAAGCAGAACTGCTGAGCGAAGACGTCATGTTGGGCGCAGTGGTGTTCGGTCATGAACAGCAGCAGGTTGTTATTCAGAACATCAATGAACTGGTGAAAGAAGCCGGTAAACCGCGTTGGGACTGGCAGCCGGAGCCGGTAAACGAAGCGCTGAACGCGCGCGTTGCTGCACTGGCTGAAGCTCGTCTGAGCGATGCTTACCGCATCACCGACAAACAAGAGCGTTATGCACAGGTTGATGTCATCAAATCTGAAACCATCGCTACGCTGCTTGCTGAAGACGAAACCCTGGACGAAAACGAACTGGGTGAAATTCTGCACGCTATCGAGAAAAACGTTGTTCGTAGCCGCGTACTGGCAGGCGAACCGCGTATCGACGGTCGTGAAAAAGATATGATCCGTGGTCTGGATGTGCGCACAGGCGTGCTGCCGCGTACTCACGGTTCTGCGCTGTTTACCCGTGGTGAAACTCAGGCGCTGGTTACCGCAACACTGGGTACTGCACGTGACGCACAGGTTCTTGATGAACTGATGGGCGAACGTACTGACACCTTCCTGTTCCACTACAACTTCCCTCCGTACTCCGTAGGCGAAACCGGCATGGTCGGTTCTCCGAAGCGTCGTGAAATTGGTCACGGTCGTCTGGCGAAGCGCGGCGTGCTGGCAGTAATGCCGGATATGGACAAATTCCCGTACACCGTACGTGTTGTGTCTGAAATCACCGAATCCAACGGTTCTTCTTCTATGGCTTCTGTGTGCGGTGCGTCTCTGGCGCTGATGGACGCAGGTGTGCCAATCAAAGCCGCTGTTGCGGGTATCGCAATGGGGCTGGTGAAAGAAGGCGACAACTACGTTGTACTGTCTGACATTCTGGGTGACGAAGACCACCTGGGCGATATGGACTTCAAAGTTGCGGGTTCCCGTGACGGTATCTCTGCACTGCAGATGGATATCAAAATTGAAGGTATTACCAAAGAGATCATGCAGGTTGCGCTGAACCAGGCTAAAGGTGCGCGTCTGCACATCCTGGGCGTAATGGAACAGGCGATCAACGCGCCGCGTGGCGATATCTCTGAGTTCGCTCCGCGTATCCATACCATTAAGATTAACCCGGACAAGATTAAAGACGTTATCGGTAAAGGCGGTTCTGTAATCCGTGCTCTGACTGAAGAAACCGGCACCACTATCGAAATCGAAGATGACGGTACTGTGAAGATCGCCGCGACCGACGGCGAGAAAGCAAAACACGCTATTCGTCGTATCGAAGAGATCACTGCAGAAATCGAAGTGGGTCGCGTCTACAATGGTAAAGTGACCCGTATCGTTGACTTTGGCGCATTTGTTGCCATCGGCGGCGGTAAAGAAGGTCTGGTACACATCTCTCAAATCGCTGACAAGCGTGTTGAGAAAGTGACTGATTACCTGCAGATGGGTCAGGAAGTTCCGGTAAAAGTTCTGGAAGTTGATCGCCAGGGCCGTATCCGTCTGAGCATTAAAGAAGCGACTGAGCAGTCTCAACCTGCTGTAGCACCGGAAGCTCCGGCTGCTGAACAGGGCGAGTAAGGTTGCCATTTGCCCTCCGCGTTGACGGGGGGCTTTTAACCGGGCAGGACGCCTTGTTAGCAACCGGGAACAGGACGTTCATTCAACCGTGGTCTTCGGGAGTGGGAAATGAAGCCTTTTTTGCGCTGGTGTTTCGTTGCGACAGCACTTACGCTTGCAGGATGCAGTAATACTTCCTGGCGTAAAAGTGAAGTCCTCGCAGTACCATTGCAACCGACTTTACAGCAGGAAGTGATTCTGGCACGTATGGAACAGATCCTTGCCAGTCGGGCTTTAACCGATGACGAACGCGCGCAGCTTTTATATGAGCGCGGAGTGTTGTATGATAGTCTCGGTCTGAGGGCATTAGCGCGTAACGATTTTTCGCAAGCGCTGGCAATCCGACCGGATATGCCTGAAGTATTCAATTACTTAGGCATATATTTAACGCAGGCAGGCAATTTTGATGCTGCCTATGAAGCGTTTGATTCTGTACTTGAGCTTGATCCAACTTACAACTACGCGCACTTGAATCGCGGGATCGCATTATATTACGGCGGTCGTGACAAGTTAGCGCAAGATGATCTGCTGGCGTTTTATCAAGACGATCCCAATGATCCTTTCCGTAGTCTGTGGCTTTATCTCGCTGAGCAGAAGCTCGATGAGAAGCAGGCTAAAGAAGTGTTGAAACAGCACTTCGAAAAATCGGACAAGGAACAGTGGGGATGGAACATTGTCGAGTTCTACCTGGGCAACATTAGCGAACAAACGTTAATGGAAAGGCTCAAGGCGGACGCAACGGATAACACCTCGCTCGCTGAGCATCTCAGTGAAACCAACTTCTATTTAGGTAAGTACTACCTAAGTCTGGGGGATTTGGACAGCGCCACGGCACTGTTCAAACTGGCGGTTGCCAACAACGTTCATAACTTTGTTGAGCACCGATACGCATTGTTGGAATTATCGCTCCTGGGCCAGGACCAAGATGACCTGGCAGAATCGGACCAGCAATAGCTGACGTACACATCAGCCCGTAATCTTATTTGATTGCCATCACCTTAACGGGTGAGGGCGTTGTTGTTCGTTAATACACCTACTTTGAGCCGGTTCACACTTTTCAATGAAAATTGCTGATCAATTTCATGATGAGTTATGTAGACTGGCCGCCATTAATTTTGAGGCACACGTACTACATGGCTGAATTCGAAACCACTTTTGCAGATCTGGGCCTGAAGGCTCCTATCCTTGAAGCCCTTAACGATCTGGGTTACGAAAAACCATCTCCAATTCAGGCAGAGTGTATCCCACATCTGCTGAATGGCCGCGACGTTCTGGGTATGGCCCAGACGGGGAGCGGAAAAACTGCAGCATTCTCTTTACCTCTGCTGCAAAATCTTGATCCTGAGCTGAAAGCACCACAGATTCTGGTGTTGGCACCGACCCGCGAACTGGCGGTACAGGTTGCTGAAGCAATGACGGATTTCTCTAAACACATGCGCGGCGTAAACGTGGTTGCCCTTTACGGCGGCCAGCGTTATGACGTGCAATTACGTGCCCTGCGTCAGGGGCCGCAGATCGTTGTCGGTACTCCGGGCCGTCTGCTGGACCACCTGAAACGTGGCACTCTGGATCTCTCTAAACTGAGCGGTCTGGTTCTGGATGAAGCTGACGAAATGCTGCGCATGGGCTTCATCGAAGACGTTGAAACCATTATGGCGCAGATCCCGGAAGGTCATCAGACCGCTCTGTTCTCTGCAACCATGCCGGAAGCGATTCGTCGCATTACCCGCCGCTTTATGAAAGAGCCGCAGGAAGTGCGCATTCAGTCCAGCGTGACTACCCGCCCTGACATCAGCCAGAGCTACTGGACTGTCTGGGGTATGCGCAAAAACGAAGCGCTGGTACGTTTCCTGGAAGCGGAAGATTTTGATGCGGCGATTATCTTCGTTCGTACCAAAAACGCGACTCTGGAAGTGGCTGAAGCCCTTGAGCGCAGCGGTTACAATAGTGCTGCCCTGAACGGTGACATGAACCAGGCACTGCGTGAGCAGACTCTGGAACGTCTGAAAGATGGTCGTCTGGATATCCTGATCGCGACCGACGTTGCGGCCCGTGGCCTGGACGTTGAGCGTATCAGCCTGGTGGTTAACTACGATATCCCGATGGATTCCGAGTCTTACGTTCACCGTATCGGTCGTACCGGTCGTGCGGGTCGTGCGGGTCGTGCGCTGCTGTTCGTTGAGAACCGCGAGCGTCGTCTGCTGCGCAACATTGAACGTACTATGAAGCTGACCATTCCAGAAGTAGAACTGCCGAACGCAGAACTGCTGGGCAAACGCCGTCTGGAAAAATTTGCTGCTAAAGTACAGCAGCAACTGGAAAGCAGCGATCTGGATCAATACCGTGCACTGCTGAGCAAAATTCAGCCGACTGCAGAAGGTGAAGAGCTGGATCTCGAAACTCTGGCTGCCGCACTGCTGAAAATGGCACAGGGCGAACGTACTCTGATCGTGCCGCCAGATGCGCCGATGCGTCCGAAACGTGAGTTCCGTGACCGTGATGATCGTGGTCCGCGCGATCGTAACGACCGTGGCCCGCGTGGTGACCGTGAAGATCGTCCGCGTCGTGAACGTCGCGATGTTGGCGATATGCAGTTGTACCGCATTGAGGTGGGGCGTGATGATGGCGTTGAAGTTCGTCATATCGTTGGCGCAATTGCTAACGAAGGTGACATCAGCAGCCGTTACATCGGTAACATCAAGCTGTTTGCTTCTCACTCCACCATCGAATTGCCGAAAGGTATGCCGGGTGAAGTGCTGCAACACTTTACGCGTACCCGTATCCTCAACAAGCCGATGAACATGCAACTGCTGGGCGATGCACAGCCGCAAACTGAACGTCGTGGTGGTGGTCGTGGTGTCAGTGGCGAGCGTCGTGAAGGCGGTCGCAACTTCAGCGGTGAACGCCGTGAAGGTGGTCGTGGTGATGGTCGTCGCTTCAGTGGCGAACGTCGCGAAGGCCGTGCACCGCGTCGTGAAGAGTCTACCGGTCGTCGTCGTTTCGGTGGCGATGCGTAATTCGCGCTGATCAGCGAATACATTCTGTAAAATAATATATACAGCCCTAATCATATCGATTGGGGCTTTTTTTATTTCTTTTGTACTCGCGTACTGGTACAGTGCAACACATAACAACGCAGTCGCACTATTTTTCACTGGAGAGAAGCCCTTATGGCAACACTAACCACCACCCAAACGTCACCGTCGCTGCTTGGCGGCGTGGTGATTATCGGCGGCACCATTATTGGCGCAGGGATGTTCTCCTTGCCCGTGGTCATGTCCGGGGCGTGGTTTTTCTGGTCAATGGCGGCGCTAATCTTCACCTGGTTTTGTATGCTGCATTCCGGATTGATGATTTTGGAAGCTAACCTGAATTATCGAATCGGTTCGAGCTTCGATACCATCACCAAAGATTTGCTGGGCAAAGGCTGGAATGTCGTCAACGGTATCTCTATTGCCTTTGTGCTCTACATTCTGACCTACGCCTATATTTCTGCCAGCGGTTCTATTTTGCATCACACCTTCGCGGAGATGTCGCTGAATGTTCCGGCCAGAGCGGCAGGTTTTGGTTTTGCACTGTTGGTGGCGTTTGTGGTGTGGTTGAGCACCAAAGCAGTCAGCCGTATGACGGCGATTGTGTTGGGAGCGAAAGTTATTACATTCTTCCTCACCTTCGGTAGCTTGCTGGGGCATGTGCAGCCTGCGACATTGTTCAACGTTGCGGAAAGCAATGCGTCTTATGCACCGTATCTGCTGATGACACTACCGTTCTGTCTGGCGTCGTTTGGTTATCACGGCAACGTACCAAGCCTGATGAAGTATTACGGCAAAGACCCGAAAACCATTGTGAAATGTCTGGTGTACGGTACGTTGATGGCGCTGGCGCTGTATACCATCTGGTTGCTGGCGACGATGGGCAACATTCCGCGTCCGGAGTTTATTGGCATTGCAGAGAAGGGCGGAAATATTGATGTGCTGGTGCAGGCATTAAGCGGTGTGCTGAACAGTCGTAGTCTGGATCTGCTGCTGGTAGTGTTCTCAAACTTTGCGGTAGCGAGTTCGTTCCTCGGCGTAACGCTGGGCCTGTTCGACTATCTGGCGGATCTGTTTGGCTTTGATGATTCGGCATTGGGGCGCTTTAAAACGGCACTGTTGACCTTTGCGCCACCTGTCGTTGGTGGCCTGCTGTTCCCTAACGGATTTCTCTACGCCATTGGTTATGCTGGTTTAGCTGCTACCATCTGGGCGGCAATTGTTCCGGCTCTGCTGGCCCGCGCATCGCGTAAACGCTTTGGCAGCCCGAAATTCCGCGTCTGGGGCGGCAAACCGATGATCGTTCTGATTCTGCTATTTGGTATTGGCAATGCATTGATCCATATTTTATCGAGCTTTAATTTGCTGCCGGTGTATCAGTAATCATCTGTGCCTTATCCGACATTTCTGCTGCCTGCACAATGCCTGATGCGCTTCGGTTATCAGGTCTACGTAGGGCGGCGTTGCCAGGTCGGATAAGGCTTCCCGCCGTATCCGACAAAATAAAACACACTATCCCAGTAAATCTTCCTTCACATCCATCGCCAGTTCAAACGAATGCAGCCGCGCCTGGTGGTCGAAAATCTGCCCGTTAACCATAATCTCATCAGCGTCGGTTTCGCGCAGGATCGACTGTAAACCGTGACGCACTTTCGCTGTATCGCCCACCAGCGACATACTCAGCGCCTGCTGCACGCCATACTGCTCGGACGGCGACCAGAACTGATCCATATTCTGAATCGGTGGTGGCAGTTGCCCGGTTTCACCGCGGCGTAGCTTCACAAAGGCTTGCTGCATCGAGGTAAACAGGAATTCAGCGTCGCGGTTGCTATCAGCGGCGATGATATTGATACACACCATTGCGTACGGTTTCTCCAGTCGTGCGGAGGGTTTGAAGTTGCTGCGATAAAGTTGTAGTGCCTGGAACAGCATATCCGGCGCGAAGTGTGAGGCAAAGGCAAACGGCAGGCCGAGCTGCGCCGCCAGTTGTGCGCTGTAAAGGCTGGAGCCTAATAACCACACCGGGATTTTCTCGCCATAGCCTGGCACCGGGCGTACATGTGGATTGGGATCACGAGCGTCAAACCAGTCCACCAGCTCAGCAACATCGCGGGGGAAATTATCAATATCACCACTCATATGGCGACGCAGCGCCATCATTGTTCGCTGATCGCTACCTGGAGCACGACCCAGCCCCAAATCGATTCGACCCGGATAGAGCGTATTGAGTGTGCCGAACTGTTCTGCAATTACCAACGGTGAATGGTTAGGTAACATCACGCCGCCGGAACCCAGATGCAGCGTGGTGGTATTCGCTGCCAGATAGCCAATCAACACCGATGTCGCCGCACTGGCAATGCCGGTCATATTGTGATGTTCCGCCAGCCAGTAGCGATGATAGCCGCGCTTTTCAGCCAGACGAGCCAGGTCCAGAGAGTGGGAGAACGCTTCTCGCGCCGTTGAACCTTCGGGGATGGGGGCCAGATCGAGTAGCGAAAACGGAATGGTTTTATCAGTCATAACAGCTCACTTTGTTACCGATTAATCTTTAATACTGCATTAAAGAGTAGTTAAAGTTGTTAACAAAGTGAGCTATTTACTTACGCTTGCAGTTCCAGCCCTGCCAGCCGTTTCCAGTAACCGTTGCAGTCGCTATTAGCCGTTAACGGCAGCGGCGCAGCGCCATTTTCATTGGCGCGGAAGGCGTCGAGCATAGCAAAAGTGTCTGTGCCCTGCGGTGACAGGCGAACCACATCGACCAGCCCCTGCATTGACGCCAGCTCGTTACCGAGGTTGTAAACATAGCCGCTCATGGTCTGAATGCCGTTGAGCACAAACACCTGCTGATCTTCCTGTGACAGCACGTTGCGCCCGTTCGGATATTTAATGCAGCAGGTTTCGCACTCATCTTTCGGGCGATCCTCCGAGCGTGCGGTGAAGCAGCGGGCTGAGTACGCCAGCGGCAGATGGCCGTAGCTCAAGACTTCCACTTCAAACTGGTTGCGAATACCCAGTTCATCACACTGATTGAGCAGATTCACCAGCCAGTCGCGGGAAAGTTCTACCGGCATACACCAGCGCATCATGCCCTGTTTGAGCAATATTTTCAGCGTCACTGCGTTGTAGCAGTTCAGCGCATGCCCGGCGACGAACGGGAGTTTGCGTTCGGCGCACATATTCACCACGCCGAGATCGCTGGCTTCAATCAGAAACTCGCCGTTCTCAACATAGCGTTTCAGTTCGCCCAGCTCGGAAGAGGCCTGTACCAGCGCCAGCGTGGAGAGCACAATCTGCTTGCCACTTCCGGCGAGCGATTTTGCCATCTCCAGCCAGTCGCCAACTTTCGTTGCCCGACGCTTGCTGCATACCGCTTCACCAAGATAAATCACGTCGGCGCTGCTGGTGGCGGCCTGCTGATAAAATTCTTCCAGCGTCTCTTTTGGCCAGTACCACAGCACTGGCCCTAAGGAATATTTCATTGCTTTTCTCACTGCCATTTACGGTGATATGCGCCAAGGGTGGTTTGCGTGCCTTCGGACATCGACCCGAGCGTCTCCATCCACGCGTTTTGTGGCACGAAGTTTTGCGGATCGGCCTTACAACGGTCGATAGCCTGACGCCAGACTTTCGCCACCTGGCTGACATACGCCGGGCTACGCTGGCGGCCTTCGATTTTCACCGAAGCAATATTCACCGCCATTAGCTCAGGCAGCAGTTCCAGGGTATTGAGACTGGTTGGTTCTTCCAGTGCGTGATAGCGCTCGCCGTCCACCAGATAACGCCCTTTACACAGCGTCGGATAACCTGCGTTTTCGCCGTCCTGATAACGGTCGATCAGCACCTCGTTAAGGCGGGATTCCAGCCCCTGCGGCGTTTGTTGCCAGCGCACGAAGCGGGCAGGAGAACACGCACCCACGGTGTTGGGCGACTCACCGGTCAGATACGACGACAGATAGCAACGTCCTTCCGACATAATGCACAGGCTGCCGAAAGCAAAGACCTCCAGCGGAACTGGCGTGACCCGTGCCAGTTGTTTCACCTGGTGAATCGACAGTACGCGTGGTAGCACCACGCGGGCGACATCAAAATGGCGATGATAAAAGTTAATTGCCTCTTCATTGGTCGCTGAAGCCTGCACCGACACGTGACGCTCAATATGTGGGTAACGCTCGGCGGCGTACTCCAGCATGGCAAGATCGGCAAGGATCAGCGCGTCGGCACCCAGTTGTGCCGCCATATCCACGGCACGTTGCCAGCGGGCGTAGCCGTCCGGGTGCGCAAAAGTGTTAATCGCGATGTGAAGTTTGCGGCGATGTTGATGGACAAAACTCACCGCTTCCTGCAATTTTTTCTCGGTAAAGTTAAGGCCGGCGAAGTGACGGGCATTGGTATCATCTTTTAGCCCGATATAAACAGCATCTGCGCCGTTTTCGATGGCCGCCTTAAGCGCCGGGAGATTTCCGGCAGGGCAGAGCAGCTCCATAATTTTTCCTGAAGGTTGCGCTATCAAAACGCAAAAATGTTAACGAACTGGGATTTTAGTTAACCTTGCTGCGACAATTTTTGATTTAAGGCAGTTAAAGTTGTATTGGTGGTAGCAGCAATTTCATATGGAATTGTTGATTTATACCGCTATGTTATTTTCCTGATATGGCAAAATAGGATGATTGTTGAAACAGGGAGTAAAACTCGTGTTGGATAAACTGCGTTCCCGTATTGTGCATCTGGGGCCATCTCTGTTGAGTGTACCGGTAAAACTGACGCCATTTGCGCTAAAACGCCAGGTTCTTGAGCAAGTCTTAAGCTGGCAATTTCGCCAGGCGCTGGACGATGGCGAGCTGGAGTTCCTTGAAGGCCGCTGGTTAAGTATTCATGTGCGTGATATTGACCTGCAATGGTTTACCTCGGTGGTGAATGGCAAACTGGTCGTTAGCCAGAACGCGCAAGCAGACGTGAGTTTTAGTGCCGACGCCAGCGATCTGCTGATGATCGCAGCGCGTAAACAGGATCCGGATACACTTTTCTTCCAGCGTCGGCTAGTGATTGAAGGTGATACGGAGCTGGGGCTGTATGTGAAAAACCTGATGGACGCCATTGAACTGGAGCAAATGCCAAAAGCCTTACGCATGATGCTGCTGCAACTGGCGGATTTTGTTGAGGCGGGGATGAAAACCACGCCTGAAACCAAACAGACATCGGTAGGTGAACCATGCTAATTCGAGTAGA
Source organism: Escherichia sp. 20412-1 (assembly GCF_003027595.1). NCBI lineage: Bacteria > Pseudomonadati > Pseudomonadota > Gammaproteobacteria > Enterobacterales > Enterobacteriaceae > Escherichia > Escherichia sp. 20412-1. Next base: position 78,785 of record NZ_PYQM01000007.1, read on the forward strand.
AATTCCCATTGATGCGCCGGGTATTGATGCCCTGCTGCGTCGTTCATTCGAAAGCGATGCGGAAGCGAAGCTGGTTCACGATCTGCGTGAAGATGGCTTTCTGACGCTGGGACTGGTGGCGACAGATGACGAAGGCCAGGTCATTGGCTATGTGGCATTCAGTCCGGTAGATGTGCAGGGCGAAGACCTGCAATGGGTTGGCATGGCTCCGCTGGCGGTAGATGAAAAATATCGCGGGCAAGGGCTGGCACGCCAACTGGTCTATGAAGGACTGGATTCGCTTAATGAGTTCGGCTATGCCGCAGTGGTAACGCTGGGCGATCCGGCGCTGTACAGCCGTTTTGGCTTTGAACTGGCGGCGCATCACGATCTGCGTTGCCGCTGGCCGGGCACAGAAAGTGCCTTCCTGGTACATCGTTTAGCGGATGACGCGCTGAATGGTGTAACCGGGCTGGTTGAGTACCACGATCACTTCAATCGCTTTTAACCTCCGGGGTTTGCAGGCTACTTAATAACTCTGCAAACCCAGCGCCTTCCGCAACCAGGCATTCTTTCTGTCGTTTGGTCAGTTGCTTGACGCGATATTCCGCCCGTAATGCCAGCGAACGGTCGCCAACCGGTGCGGAAAATGCCAATGTCAGTTTGCCTTTCCCGCGCAGTGCTTTCGCCCCTTTACCGCTTTGATGCTGCTGATAGCGGCGTTCGACGTCCGTGGTGATCCCGGTATAAAGCTTATTGTCGGCGGTACGAATCAAGTAAAGGAACCAGGGTGTCATCGTCTGTGTCACATGTTAAGGTCTGGCCAACAGTATAAAAGAGAACAGAAATGGAAACACTCACCGCAATTAGCCGTTGGCTGGCAAAACAACATGTTGTCACCTGGTGCGTGCAGCAGGACGGGGAACTGTGGTGCGCCAATGCCTTTTATCTTTTTGATGCGCAGAAAGTTGCATTTTACATTTTGACGGAAGAAAAAACGCGGCATGCGCAGATGAGCGGGCCGCAGGCTCCGGTTGCCGGAACGGTAAATGGTCAGCCGAAAACGGTGGCATTAATTCGTGGCGTGCAGTTTAAAGGTGAGATCCGCAGACTGGAAGGTGAGGAAAGTGACCTCGCACGTCAGGCCTATAATCGCCGCTTCCCGGTTGCCCGGACGCTGTCGGCACCGGTGTGGGAAATCCGCCTCGATGAGATAAAATTCACCGACAACACGCTGGGCTTTGGGAAAAAACTGGTCTGGCAACGGTAACCTATAGTTAAACATGAGTACATATACAGGGCCGGAGGCAATATGAGTCAGGTTTTAATTACAGGCGCAACGGGGCTGGTGGGTGGGCATCTACTGCGGATGTTGATTAATGAACCGAAAGTACAGGCTATTGCCGCGCCGACGCGACGCCCATTAGCAGATATGCCGGGAGTCTATAACCCACACGATCCACAATTGACCGACGCGCTGGCGCAGGTCACCGATCCGATAGACATTGTTTTTTGTTGCCTTGGCACCACGCGGCGGGAGGCGGGCAGTAAAGAGGCATTTATTCACGCTGATTACACGCTGGTGGTGGATACGGCATTAACCGGACGGCGGCTGGGCGCGCAGCATATGCTGGTGGTCAGTGCGATGGGGGCAAACGCGCATTCACCATTTTTTTATAACCGCGTCAAAGGGGAGATGGAAGAGGCGTTAATTGCTCAGAACTGGCCGAAACTGACCATCGCTCGCCCGTCGATGTTGCTGGGCGATCGTAACAAACAGCGGATGAACGAAACCCTTTTTGCGCCACTGTTCCGTTTGCTACCAGGGAACTGGAAATCCATTGATGCGCGAGACGTGGCGCGGGTAATGCTGGCAGAAGCGATGCGGCCAGAGCATGAAGGCGTGACCATTTTAAGCTCTTCAGAATTACGCAAAAGAGCTGAATAATTATTCCCAATAATTGATGGTGAGCGTAATATTCTCGCGCTCAATTATCATAACTTTTTCCTGGGGAATGCTATGGCTGGTCAGTCTTCATCTCAGGCGGCAACGCCCATTCAGTGGTGGAAACCCGCGCTTTTCTTTCTCGTTGTCATTGCCGGACTCTGGTATGTGAAGTGGCAACCCTACTACGGTAAGGCCTTTACCGCCGCCGAAACCCACAGCATCGGTAAATCAATCCTCGCACAGGCGGATGCCAATCCGTGGCAGGCAGCGTTGGATTACGCGATGATCTACTTTCTTGCAGTATGGAAAGCGGCGGTGCTGGGTGTGCTCCTCGGATCGTTGATTCAGGTATTGATCCCTCGTGACTGGTTGTTGCGCACGCTTGGACAATCGCGCTTTCGCGGGACGTTACTGGGAACGCTGTTTTCACTGCCTGGAATGATGTGTACCTGCTGTGCGGCACCGGTCGCGGCGGGGATGCGCCGCCAACAAGTGTCGATGGGAGGGGCGCTGGCATTCTGGATGGGGAATCCGTTGTTAAACCCAGCAACGCTGGTGTTTATGGGCTTTGTTCTCGGCTGGGGTTTTGCGGCGATTCGCCTGGTGGCGGGTCTGGTGATGGTGTTGCTGATTGCAACACTGGTACAAAAATGGGTGCGTGAGACACCGCAAACGCAGGCACCGGTCGAAATCGACATGCCAGAAGTGCAGGGCAGATTTTTTAGCCGCTGGGGCAGGGCGCTGTGGACGCTTTTCTGGAGTACGATCCCGGTTTATATCCTGGCAGTGCTGGCGTTGGGGGCTGCTCGCGTCTGGCTGTTCCCCCATGCTGATGGCGCTGTCGATAATAGCCTGATGTGGGTGATAGTGATGGCGGTAGCGGGATGCTTGTTTGTTATTCCCACGGCGGCAGAAATTCCGATTGTGCAGACGATGATGCTGGCAGGGATGGGAACCGCTCCGGCGCTGGCATTATTGATGACCCTTCCGGCGGTGAGTTTGCCGTCGTTAGTTATGCTGCGCAAAGCGTTTCCGGCGAAGGCATTATGGCTGACGGGAGCGATGGTGGCGGTATCGGGTGTTATTGTCGGCAGTCTGGCGCTGTTGTTCTGATTCGAGGGAAAACATGTCGGATGCGGCGCAAGCGCCTTATCCGACCTGTGGTTTGTGCCATTGTAGGCCTGATAAGACGCGGCAGCGTCGCATCAGGCTTTACAAAGAGCTGTTATTTAATAAACGTAAATGCCGTGGTCACACGTTTCACACCACTCACCCGGCTGGCAATATCTGCCGCTGCTTTCGCCTCACGCTCAGTCACCAGCCCCATCAGGAACACTTCGCCGTTTTCGGTGGTTACTTTCACGTTAGACGATTTCACCAGGTCGCTTGCCAGCAACTGCGAGCGAACTTTAGTGGTGATCCACGTATCATTCGACGCTTCGCCCAGACCAATTGGTTGGCCCTGACGAATCTCGTTATACACTTCGTTGGCACCGTCTACGCCCATCGCAATCTGTTTTGCACGAGCCGAAAGTTCGGTGTTTGGTGACTGCCCAACCAGCAGCACTTTGCCCTGATAGGCCGTTACATTAATGCGCGCTTCTTTCTTAATTTGTTCATCTTTCGACAATGCGCTGTTAACGCGCACTTCCAGGGTGCCATCGTCCACCTGGGTGCCGACACTGCGCGGATCGGTCGCTGCTTTAGTTCCCACAGCGGCTGTACCCACAACGGCAGCAGCAACACAACCTTGCAACAGCAGTGCGGAAATAAGGACTGCGATTGGCGATAATGCCTTCATGTATTCTCCTTAATCATCCTGGTGAGGGAAAAGCGTGTTATCGATCAGATCGCACAGGCAATTTACCGTCAGCATGTGCATTTCTTGAATGCGAGCACTACGATGCGAAGGAATACGGATCTCCACGTCTTGCGGCCCTAACAACCCTGCAAGTTCACCGCCGTCATAGCCGGTTAATGCCACAATAGTCATATCACGCGTAACGGCGGCTTCAACAGCTTTAACGATATCGCGGCTGTTACCGCGAGTAGAAATGGCTAACAGCACATCTCCCGCATGTCCCAGCGCCCGTACCTGTTTTGCATATACTTCATCATGCAAGCGATCATTGGCAATCGCCGTTAAGACAACATTATCAGTATTTAGTGCAATGGCAGGTAAGCTGGGCCGCTCCGTTTCGAAACGGTTGATCATGCTGGCAGCAAAATGCTGTGCGTTGGCAGCGGAAGTCCCATTACCACAACAGAGGATTTTGTTGCCATTAAGCAGAGACTGAACCAGCGTCATGGCTGCACGGGAGATGGCATCCGGAAGCGCCTCTGCCGCCGCAATTTGAGTTTGAATGCTTTCAGTGAAGCAAGCTTTTATTCTTTCTAGCACGCTAATCCTTAAACCTTAATTATGAGTGGTCATTAAAGGCATCCTTAATCCACTCAACATCATTCCCGGTGAAGGCTACCACATCGAACCGGCAATCCACAGTATCAAAACTCCCATTATGGCGCGCGAGCCACAAGCGGGCAGTCTGTAATAATTTGTGTTGTTTGCTACGGGTCACACTGGCTGCTGCGCCGCCGTAGAGTGCAGAGCGGCGGTAACGCACCTCGACAAAAACGGTGGTCTGGCCTTCACGCATTATCAAATCGATCTCGCCGCCACGCTCGTTCACGTTGGCGGCGACAAACTGCAGTCCTTTGCCTTCCAGCCAGCGACGCGCTTGTTTTTCCCACGCATCGCCGGTCTGTTTAGTGGTTAACTGGCGGGGACTACCTGACCTTGTTGGTACTGTAGCCATGATAACTTCCTGTTAATCACGCAATCCGGGTTAGCCGTCAGACCTCCGGTATTACCGTTGATTTCAAACCCCTGAACCTGGCGCATTTGCGAGAAATGATTCGCCAGTGACCAGGCATCGACACCCATCGCATACATTCGCGCCAGCGAATAATCGTTGTTCACAGCACTGAGTGCCTGCTGCATTAATGACAGGTTACTCCCTGCCAGCATTGGGATTTCACTGTACTGTAAACCTTCCATCTCCAGGCGGAAATCAGGACCCGCGGAGCCTTGTGCGCTGCGGGAGCTGGCGTACAGCGTTGCGCCGCTCTGGCTGCCGTTACGCATGGTAATCATCGGCTTGATGAAGGCGATTTCGCCTGGCGTTGCCACAATGTATACCGCATCGACACGACCGCCATTATTGGTGAACTGGTCATCGGTTGGCGTGGTTTGCAGCGTTGGGTTGTTTGTGGTCATGCCGGAATCGGTTGTCGTTCTGGGGGTAATCGGACTCCCCGTTAAAGCGATACCTGAACCGCCGTTGACACCCGCGCGTAATTCGCTGGTAGAGCCGAATTTTTGTTGTAGAACGGTGCCGCCGCCCAGTTTCTGCCACTCTTGCGCAAACGCATTTGCTACGCGATCACCCAGCGAACTGCGCGGGATCAGCACCAGCGGCGCTTGTTTGCCCTGGTCACGAATATGACGTGCTGCATCGCGCGCTTCATCTTCCGGCGACAGCGCGAAATAACAGATGTTGGCACGGTTTTCGATATTTTCCGGCTGGTTAAGCGCCAGCACGTTCAGCGGGGTGTTGCTCTTCAGCAACTCTTCAACGTTATTTTTCAGCAGCGGGCCGACCACAATACTCGCGCCGTCCTGCTGTACCTGGTTGAGGATCTGGCTAAGCGGTTGTGAAGAAGTATCGTAGATTTTCAGTTCTGCTGACGGATTTGCTGGTGCGCTTACTGCTGCGGTGGTTGCAGTTGGGGTGTTTACAGGCACCGGCTGTGCCTCGGTTTCTTCACCCGTCAGATCGCTAACAGAGGCCTGTGCCGGGCTGGCAACGCCATCCACGGTTTGCGGTTGGGGCTGTTCTGTGACGTCCGCGGCAGGTGCGGCAGCTACCTGCGCTGCTACTGGTTGAGTACCGATATTTTTCGCCGCTTCAAATCCTTGCTGAATAGTGCGACCAAACACCGCGGCCTGACCATTCAACGGCAACAGCAGGGCGATTTTATTGGTTGACGCTGGTTTAAACGCTTTTACGTTTACCAACTGCGTTGGCAGCATTTTCGCGCCCGGATTGTTCGGGTAACGTTTCTGCCAGTCGGCAATGCCGGCCTTCATCATGTCGGGATCGTTGCGGTTATCAAACCAGACGCGTTGCAGATCCAGCCAGCCTTGCAGGATATTTTCGTCGGCGTTGATCACCAGCGTATTCGCCTGCTCCTGAGTCATGGAGGAGAGCGCCTGCCAGGTAGCGTCAATATTTTGCTGTTTTTCTTTCGCCCCGAGCAGCGGTTCCTGAGCAATTAAAGCGCGCAATAAATCAATGGAAGGACGCCCCTGGCTGGCATCGATTTTTGCCTGCCAGTAACGTGCCTGCTGGTTTGGCTCTAAATCTGCCGGAGTAATTTTAACCAGCAAGGTTTGCGCGCCAGTAAAATCTTTCTGTGCCAGTTTAATTTCTACTGCCAGCAGAGTTTTCTCGCGACGCTGGGTATCGTTCAGTTCCTGCGGCAGTTGGTTAAATAATTCTACCGCTTGCCCGGTTTTACCTTCTTTCACCAGTGCACGAATGGCGAGTAATTGCCAGTTGATCCTGGTATCATCAGAGCTTTGCTGCATCTGCTGCAGATAAAAGGCAGAATCAGCCTGCGCCGTGCCCTGCATATAGGCAGTGGACTGATCGGGGGTATGGGTGCCACAACCGGCGAAAATCAGGGCTGCCAGAACAACAGGCAGACAACGCGCGGCTTTCAAACGAGAAAATGTTGAGGGTACCATAATGTATCCAGTGATATTTTTTTACGCAATGCTCAATATTAAATCGGCAATACGGACGACACAATGAAACAACACCAATCGGCGGATAATTCTCAAGGTCAGCTCTACATTGTACCGACGCCAATCGGCAATCTGGCAGATATCACCCAGCGTGCGCTGGAGATATTGCAGGCCGTTGATCTGATTGCCGCCGAGGATACGCGTCATACCGGTTTACTGCTGCAACATTTTGGGATTAACGCCCGATTGTTCGCCTTGCATGACCATAACGAACAACAGAAAGCAGAAACACTGCTGGCGAAACTGCAAGAGGGGCAAAACATTGCGCTGGTGTCCGATGCCGGAACGCCGCTGATTAACGACCCTGGCTACCATCTGGTGCGCACCTGCCGTGAAGCGGATATTCGCGTGGTGCCGCTACCGGGGCCGTGTGCTGCCATTACAGCATTAAGCGCCGCGGGTTTGCCATCAGATCGTTTTTGTTATGAAGGTTTCCTGCCTGCTAAATCAAAAGGTCGCCGTGATGCGCTAAAAGCCATTGAAACGGAACCGCGCACGCTGATTTTTTATGAATCCACCCACCGTCTGTTAGACAGCCTGGAAGATATTGTCGCGGTGCTGGGCGAATCGCGCTACGTAGTGCTGGCTCGCGAACTGACCAAAACCTGGGAAAACATTCACGGCGCGCCCGTAGGCGAACTGCTGGCGTGGGTAAAAGAAGATGAAAATCGCCGCAAAGGTGAAATGGTGCTGATTGTCGAAGGGCATAAAGCACAGGAGGATGATTTGCCCGCCGATGCGCTGCGCACGCTGGCGCTGTTGCAGGCAGAACTGCCGCTGAAAAAAGCGGCGGCGCTGGCAGCAGAAATTCACGGCGTGAAGAAAAACGCGCTGTATAAGTATGCGCTGGAGCAGCAAGGGGAGTGATATATCTCCGTGGCCCCGTTTGAAGAACCCAGGGGCCACTTGCTTTTGCCTGGCTTAGGGGGATGTTAACGATGACGCATCCCATCAATCAAACATGTGAAATGGTTATGTAGCCATAAAAACGAAGCGGGGATAGTGGTGGAGACTGTGGCTGTGAGAAAACGTTCTGTCGCATCCTGCTTTCCTTCGCCAGTCACCAGTAGCAAAACTTCGCGGGCATTGAGAATATCCTTCAAGCCTAAGGTGATCCCCCGGGTTACGGGGTGACCAGCGGTTTTTAACATCTCATGTTGCTGGGTTTTCACATCAAGTTGGCTGATATGGCAGGCCGGTTGCAGGCTTTCTCCCGGTTCGTTCAGTCCCAGATGACCGTTTTTCCCCAATCCGAGAACGCACAAATCGAGACCACCTTTGCGCGCAATTAAATCCGTTACCCGCTCGCACTCTGTCTCGTTTATCCCTTCGGAACGAAAGCTGATGAGCTGGTCTTCACGTAACCCCAGCGGCTGCACGATATGTTGCTGAAGGAAGGTTTCGCAGGTGCCGGGCGCGGTTAATGGCAGATCTACCCATTCGTCGAGCTTCACGAAGGTCAGTTGGCTGGCATCAACGTGCTGCTGGTGGATTTTTTCCACCAGATAACTGTAGGTAAGCACGGGGGTTGCGCCGGTCGCGAGGCAGATGACTGCATTGGGGGTGTTGCGGATTAACGTCAGCAAATGTTCGCTGGCGTGTTCACTGAGCGCAGTGTAGTCATCGAAGTGCTGTAAGGTTTGCATGAGGAGAAATTCCTTGTGTAGAGAGGCACCGTCAGGCGCGATGCGAAGACCGATGACAAACGCTAAATTGCCTGATGCGCTACGCTTATCAGGCCTACGTGATCTCTGCAATATATTGAATTTGTGTGCTTTTGTAGGCCGGACAAGGCGTTCACGCCGCATCCGGCATGAACAAAGCGCACTTTGTCAACAATCTGAGGCACCGTCAGGCGCAGTGCCTCATTCCATTTACAAAATACCGAATGCGGAACAAACGATGGAAAGCACGAACGTGACGGCGATTAACAGCACCGGATGCGCTTTTTTCACCCGTAATAAGTAATACATCAACAGGGTGTAAGCCATCGGCAAAATATTCGGGAAGACTTTATCGAAGAAATCCTGTTGCAGCGCGACGCTGTGAGTACTGTCGATAGCAAACGACGTCACGACGTTAATATGTACATACGAAGCGATCAGCCCGCCGATTACCGTGATCCCGAGGATAGTTGCCGAACGGGCGATCATCTGCGAGTTCTCTCGCACTTTATCAATCGCCTTCACACCGACCGAATAACCAACGTGAGTCCAGCCAACGCGCAGGAAAAAGATAAGCAGGTAAACGGCGAAAAACAGAATCGGCCCCAACAGGTTTCCCTGGCTGGCAAACGATGAGCAAATCCCCGCCATAATCGGCAATAAGGTAAACCAGAAAATCGCATCGCCAATCCCGGCGATTGGGCCAAACAGCGCCACTTTGAGGCCTTTAATGGTGTCGCGATTTTCCCCTTTCTCTTCCATCGAAATGAGTAATCCCATCAGGAATCCGACCAGATTCGGGTGGGTGTTAATAAATTCGAGGTTATCTTTCATCGCCGCGCTTAAGCCCGGTTTGTCGTCCTTATAAATCTTTTTCAGGATCGGCAACATCGCCCAGGTAAATCCCCCCGCCTGCATCCTTTCGTAGTTAAAGCTCGCTTGCAGCAGCGATGAACGAAAGCCCAGACGGGTGATATCTTTTTTACTGATTTCAGATCCCATTGCTGTAGTCCTCTTCTTCATTTTTACTGGCAACGGGCTGCGGTTGCGCTTGCTGCCGGGATTTCGCATTGAAAAATTCATACACCGCAAAACCTGCCCCCAGTACGGCGACCGGTAACAGGTTGCTGACCTGGATGTAGCAAACAAACAGGAAACCGGCGATCAGGTAAGGGATGTATTGCGCTTTGAACATCACGCGCAGCAGCAGACCAAAACCAACGGCAGGTAAAATACCACCGGCCACTTCAAAACCATGAGTCAACCAGGCTGGCATCGCCTTTACCAGCGCCTGCATCGCGCCTTGCGCCAGGTAGGTACAAAGAAACGCAATCACTGCATATGAAGAGGCAACAATCAGCATCGTTATCCAGTTAAGTCGGGAAAACGCGGCCGTATCCGCCTCTTTTGCGCATTTATCCGCTTTGGTCATAAATAATGAGAAAGCGGAATAGAAAAACAGAATGACGTACTGCATTAACAAACTAAACGGCAGGCCAAGACCAATTGCCGTTTTGGCATCCACCCCCGTAGACCACGCAATGACGGTAGTCATCAGACCCGCCATGATAGGGTTGGGCGGTTGAACACCACCGGCAGGGGTTAATCCGGCGAACGCCAGTTCTGTCAGACCACCGGTAATTAAGCCGGTCTGAATATCACCGAGTATTGCTCCAGTAAGGGTACAAACGATTATCGGACGGAATAAAAACAAGGCTTCCAGCCAAAAATCAATCCCCAGAACGAAAACTAATGCCGCCAGGGATAGCCCCTGAATTAGGGTTATTTCATGCATTTTTATTACCTCAAACCAATATTAAGGCGATTTTAGATTTAGTCAGGTATTTGTTCTTTTTGATCACCGGGGACGTCCTGAATAAAAACATTCACGCCGCGTTGCTTAATAAAACGTAAATCAGCGAGATCCTGAAAATCGACATAAACTTTACTGCTGATTTGCTTTTTTCCTTCCGAGAAATGCATATTGCCGACGTTAACGTCTTTCAGTTCTATTTCCCCTTCCACCAATTTACGTACTGTTTGCGGTGTACGGCAAATCAGGAATATCTTCTGATGTGGTGCAGCTTTGCCGATGACGTTAATGGTTTTTTCGACAGTAAAGAAACGAATGCCAAAACCGTAAGTTTCCGCGGTAATGCCCATTAATTTCTGTTGAATATCATCATTAGCGACAACATCATCCACGACCACCAGCAAATTTGCGCCGATGGTGGATGTCCAGGTAACGCCAACCTGGCCATGAACCAGACGATTATCAATACGGGTTAAGAGAATATTTGGACTGCTCATTTTTAATCCTCACCATAAAAGTTGAATAATATAATTTATTTAAATATATTACTGTTGCGATATTATATTGGTGTATTTATTAAATTTTAATAATCTCCTTTGCCATTAAGGCACTACCCGATATTAACCGGGCAGCACACTCAAATAAATCGTAAAAAAATCAATAATTACGCGGAAATTCTATTTTCTGAACCACAGACATTAATTTTGTTTCTGACAACTTCTTTCATTGCATCCATGCCGACGCGCATATAATAACGAGGATCATTACCTTGCGGATTTTCCGCAAACCAGGCTTTTACTGCGCCAGCGAAGGCTATTTTTAATTCTGTGGCAACGTTCACTTTTGTGACGCCAAGTTCAATAGTGCGACGGACAAATTCATCCGGGACATCGCTGGCACCATGCAGCACCAGTGGAATATCCACCACTTCACGAATTTCCGCCAGTCGCTGGAAATCAATCTTCGGCGTTTTGCTGTATAACCCGTGCGCCGTACCAATCGCCACCGCCAGGCTGTCGACGCCCGTTAGTTCGACAAAGCGTTTAGCTTCTTGTGGGTCGGTAAGGAACGCGCTTTCGGCGTCAACGCTCATATCATTTTCCACACCGCCCAGGCGGCCCAGTTCCGCTTCCACGCTGCAATCCTGCGAGTGGCAGAAGTCGACAACCGATTTCACCAGCTTCACGTTCTCGACAAACGGGAAGTGACTGCCGTCGATCATCGCACTGCGCACGCCGGCGTGGACTTTACGGCGAATATCATCCAGCGATTCGTGGTGGTCGAGATGCAGAGCCAGCGGCATGTTGTAGGTCGTGGAATAGGCGCTACACAGGGCGTAGATCTCTTCCAGGGCGATATGTTTAAAGGTGCCCGGCGTCCCGGCGAGGATCACCGGCGATCGCATTTCACTACATACTTCGAGGATCGCCTGGATCGTCTCGGCGTTATGAATGTTAAAGGCAGGCACTGCGTAACCATTGGCCAGGGCATCCTGTAACAGATATTTGGTGGAGATAATGCTCATAATGCGATCCTCTTATGCCTGCCACGGATGAATAATGACACCTTGCACCACACGGTTAACGGTGCCGCTGGCTGATGGGGTATCCGGCGTATTGCCCATATGCAGCGACTGCATCAGTGCAAACGTCTGAGCGTATATCAGGAAGCAAAATGCCTGCTCAACGTCGATAAAGTGACGGGACGGCGGCAGGATGATATGCGGACCCACGGTGATAATGTCGTTGCTTTCAGCGGCGATGGCGATCACGCGCATTGCCTGGTTATCGCGGCGTAATTCTGCCAGCAGATCAAGATCATACTGACGGGTATAAGGGTGGCTGGAGACAAACACCACCACCAGCGTTTCGTCATTGACCAGCGATTTCGGGCCATGACGGAATCCAGTTGGGGAATCATAAAAGGCCGCCAGCTTACCCGCAGTCAGTTCCAGTACCTTCAACGCCGACTCGCGTGCCGCGCCTTGTAAGCCACCGCTGCCGAGATAAACGATCCGTTTCCACGGCGCGTAACCAAACACACCTTCGCTGAAATCGCCCAGCGAGGTCAGGATTACCTGGCAACGATCCGCCACGTCACGGAAGGTCTGGCTGTTGATCGTCTCTGGCGCGAAAACCGCGAGGCAACTGGCCATCATGGTGGTAATGCTGCTGGTCATCGCAAAGCCGCGATCGTGCGTTTCTGCTGGCATCAGCAGGGCAAACGCGTTGTCGCTGTTAATCGCGTTTTGATAGAGATCGCCCGCTTCGTTACAAGTGATCGGCAAGTGGTAGCACTCCGGCACAAACTGATTCGCCAGTTCCACGGCAGCGACGCTTTCCGGGCTGTTGCCGGAACGACCGAAGGAGATCAGCAGCAGAGGATGAGCTGGATTCAGGTAATCCATTGGATTAGTGACCAGATCGGTGGTCGGTACGGCGCTGAAGTTTTTTCCAGTCTGGCTGGCGAGCCATGGCGCGATGATGTCACCGATAAATGCCGAGGTTCCGGCTCCGGTCAGGATGATCCGCAGATCCTCTTTGCGCAGTAACGGTTCAAGGAAGTTATCGAGCGCAGAACGTAACGTGTCGATGTTGGTGAGCGAACGGATCCATGCGCGAGGCTGATGGCGGATCTCTTCTTCAGTCCATGTGCCGGTGGTTGCAGCAGCAGGGGTGTAATTTTCTGGCATAACGCAATCCTTAGTCTGATGAACTTGACTTCAGGCGGGTAGCTTTCGCTTGCCTTTCGTTTCATTTCACTTGGTTATTTCTTTCGTTGATTAAAATTTATAGAAAAGAAACTGAAAGTTCAATGGTGAAAAAAGAAATAAAACGAAATTTGTGATCGTTGAAAGAAAAGATAAGGGAAGTGAAAGGGATTGCATGATGGTGTAAATATCAGCATTGATTGCCGGATGCGGCGTAAACGCCTTATCCGCCTGGCTGTCACCAGCCGTAGGTCGGATAAGACATCCGACATTTACGCCGCAACGACGCTCCGTAGGTCGGATAAGACGCGTCAGCGTCGCATCCGACACCGGTGCAAAGGTCAAAACAAAAGAAAGACCTTGCGGGGGGAAGTGAAAGCCAGAAAAGAAACGAAAGTGTAAAACGTCACCCACTGTCTTTTACTAACAGCGGCGGGGCGCTTACCTTATATCCCTTCCTCGACCGGACATTCTTCATGGCAGCGATCCAGCTCGTCCACCAGACTGGTCAGCCCACGGTGTCCGCACTCCAACGCCTGCACGCGAAACTCTTCGCTACTTAACCCTTCACGTTCCAGCACCATCTCCAGTAACAGTTGCAAATTGGTGCCGGTGATCACTTCACAGCCCGGTTTTTGCATCGCCAGCGTTGAAGCCACGCGAAACGGCGTGCCGCCGAGCAAATCCGTTAGAAAAACAATGCCGTCTTCACAATCCAGTTGGGCGATGGCTTCTTCAAGCTGCGATGTAAGCAGCGCGGTGCTTGAGGTTTCCGGAAAATCGATGGCGATAAACTGCGATTGCTCACCGAGAATTTGTTTCATCGCTTTTTCCATGCCGCTGGCAAATCCGCCATGCCCTGTCAAAATAATACTTAACATCTATTACCTCATTGTATTTAAAGGAAATGGCAAAATTTACCGACGATGCCGAGAACCACCGTGATTGCAATCAGGCGCAACGGACTCCAGCCGCGACGTACCAGCCAGAACATGGTCAGGGTATAGACCAGCGGTAAGAAGGCAGGCATCAGTTTGTCGATAACGTCAGCCTGCAACTTAACCACTGCGTCGCCCGCCGTGATTTCCAGAGTGGTGCTTAAACGGACATAGGTTGCAACCAGCGCGCCGATTACCGTCATCCCGACGATAGACGCCGCATGGCCGACTTTTTTGGTATTCGCTTTAATCAGCGGGATCGCCGCGACGCCCATGCGATAAGCGTAATGCGCAAGGCCAAAACGCAGACCGAGATGCACCACGTTGAACAGAACAATAAATACGACAGCGCCGAGAATAGATCCTTGCAAAGCGAGACTGGCACCAATCCCGCCACAAATTGATAGCAACGTCAGCCAGAACATCGCATCGCCAATCCCGCCCAGCGGCGCACCGACAGCAATCTTGGTGCTCTGAATACTGTTAACGTCCTGCTTGGAACGCTCCATCGCGAGGATAATGCCAATAACAAACGTCACCAGAAACGGGTGAGTATTGAAGAAACCCATATGCCCTTTCATGGCGCGCGCCAGGTCGCGTTTATTGGTGTGGATCTTTTTCAGTGCAGGTAACAGACCATACAGCCAACCGGAAGCCTGCATACGTTCGTAGTTGAAAGAAGCCTGTAACAGCATGGAACGCCATGCGACGCGATTGATATCTTTTTTCGTTAGCTCTGCGCCAATGCTCTGATCTTCATATACGTTTTCATTGACGCCGTTCAGCAGTGTTTCTTCATTTTCGCTGACGTTCGGCAGGGTCGTTTGATTAGATGCCATCTTCAAATTCCTCTTTCTGTGCCGCAGGTTGAGTCGGTTCAGGAGATTTACGCAGCAGGTCGATCAGCGCCATCGCCAGCGCGGCGGCGGCAATAGCCAACACCGGTAACTTGAGCCAGGCGGCGGCAACGAACCCCAGGATGAAGTAAGGGATATAGACGTTTTTCATCATGATTTTCAGTAGTACGGCAAAACCGATTGCTGGCATGATGCCGCCCGCGACGCCGAGGCCGTCGATTAACCGTTGCGGCAGGACATCAATGATGGTTTTGGCATGTTCCGCACCGAAGTAAATTGGCAGGAAAGCGCAGAGAAAATAGAAGGTGCCGAGCGCCAGTAGCGCCAGATAGTTTACGCGCTCAATACCGCGCGTATCGGCATTCTCCGCCATTCGGTCGCAGCGGGACATCACACCAGACATCACCGAGAACAGGAAGGTAATCCCCATTTGTACCGCGACCGCGAAAGGTACGGCGACGCCGACCGCGACATCCGGTTTCACGCCGGTAGTGATGGCAAATGCCGTGCCGACGATAGTGCCGATAATCACGTTAGGTGGCTGTGCGCCCGCCAGCGGAGCCAGCCCCATCCACACCAGCTCCAGTGTACCGCCAGTTAAAATACCGGTATGCAGATCGCCAAGTACCAGTCCGACCAACGGCCCGAGAACCACCGGGCGGTGTATATGGGTTAAGCCGTTAAACATATCCAGGCCTGCGATAAAGGCGATAATGCCCAACGCGAATGCCTGCAACAGACTGATTTCCATGATGAATCCCTCAAAGTAATTTAAAGAGGTCCACAGCAGGTTCTGTCGGGACGCCCTGAACGAAGCATTCCACCCCTGCGGATTTCAGGTCGTTAAATGCCGCGATATCGCCCGCATCCACAGAAACCGTTTTGGCGATTTGCTGTTTGCCATTGGCGTAGTGCATATTGCCAACGTTAATGCGGTTAACCGGAACGCCACCTTTAACCAGCGTCAGGAAATCGGCTGGTGTTTTACAAACCAGCAAGATTTTCTGCCGATCAGCAGCGCGGTGGATGTTGTCGATCACTTTTTGTAGTGCCCAGAAACGCACGGCGATCCCTTCTGCCAGCACCATTTCCATCAGGTTTTGTTGTACCGGATCTTCGGCAACCTCATCATTGGCTACCAGAACCAGATTTGCCCCCGCAAATCCAACCCACTGAACGCCGACCTGACCGTGAATCAAGCGTTCATCAATCCGGCTTAAAACAATATTTGGCATAGCGTGTTCCTCGTTTTTGTTATGGCTTACTGGCCTTCACAGGCAGCGTGGTACTGCGCCAGGATGTCCTGAATATGGTTAATAATGAGTGCCCGTGGCGTTGGCTGTAGCTCACCGGAGCGAACTTTTACGTATTGCAGCGGCAGGTACTGGCTGATGAGTGGCTGCGGAATTGGCGCATCTGCCAGGTTGCGGACCAGGTGGGCGAAAGCATCATCAATCTGCCGGTCTGGCCAGTAATAACGCACGCGATCCGAGTAACTGTAGCCGCGTGCCAGACGACGCGCGTTCCCGTCCCTGTGGTAATGGCTTTGCCAGTATTCCGGACGGTCGAGCATCACGTTTTCCAGTACCTGACGCAGACCAGAACAGGCTTTTGCTGGCACCAGTTCTTCTTCGATAGCCGCCAGAGAAAACAGGGCTTCACGTAGGGCGAAGGTCAGCGCCGGGCCAACTTTCAGAATGGCAAAGTGGTCAATGACCAACTGGCGCAGCGATTGCGGTGTTTGATAATCGGTAGAATGAGCTTCGAAAATCAGTGTTTCGTAGTTTTCGACCATCTGACTTAAGGCGATCGCTTTTGCAGGCTGATAATCAATAACGTTGGTGTGATCGAATTCGACGCCGGGTTGTACCACCAGCGCAATAATACGTGGCCAGATGGCATTCAGACCTTGCTTTTCAAAAGCATGACGATGGGCTTCCAGCGTGGTGCGGGCGGCATCCGGTGTAGTCACTGCCAGTTCGCTTAAGGTTTCATGTGCGCCGCCAGGAACCGGAACTTCAGTTCCAATGACATACACCAGATCGGCCTCGCCAAAGTGTTCACGGCAGGTTTCTTCCGCCACTTTCGCCAGGCGAGCGGCGCGTTCAGCAACGATGTCATCGGTTAAGGGGATCGGATCGCCCTGACAGGACATGCTGCAATCAAGGTGAATTTTTTTGAATCCCGCCGTGACGTAGCTTTTTATCAAATCATCGGCATTAGCCATCGCCTGGGTTGCGGGCAGGTTTTGCCAGCGGTTAGGTCCCAGATGATCGCCACCGAGAATTAGCATGTCTTGTGGGAAATTCAGCGAGTCGGCAAGCTGGCAAACAAAGCCGCGAAAATCGGCAGGCGTCATTCCGGTATAACCGCCGAACTGATCCACCTGATTGGACGTTGCTTCAATCAGTAGTGGCGTTTGGTTTGAGAAGGCGTAGCGGATGGTAGCTTCCAGCACCAGCGGATGTGCGGAACAAACGGCATAAATCCCATTTGTTTTGCCCCCTTTGTGCTGCCTCACCATTTCTGTCAGATGTTTCACTTTCCTCTCCAGTTTAGATTACTGCAACCTTGATCTTTCGTTTTGTTTCAATTGATACTGCGTCATGGTGAGATAAAAATAAAACGAAAGATAATAGTTTTCTGATCTGATTCACAAAAGAAACATAATGAAAGCTTCTGAAACGAGGGGCGCTTGCGTCAATGGGCAATGTGGGCTTGCATTTGGTTAATAGAAAGGCGTTAATAAGCAAAACGAAATGAAACGAAAGTTTTACGAAAGGACTTACTATGAGTAATACCGACGCTTCAGGCGAGAAGCGAGTAACAGGCACCAGTGAGAGACGAGAACAGATCATTCAGCGCCTGCGGCAGCAAGGAAGTGTGCAAGTTAATGATCTATCGGCATTGTACGGCGTTTCTACGGTGACGATCCGTAACGATCTGGCATTTCTGGAAAAGCAGGGGATCGCCGTGCGTGCTTATGGTGGCGCGTTGATCTGCGATAGCACGACACCGTCAGTCGAACCTTCGGTGGAAGATAAAAGTGCGCTCAACACTGCGATGAAACGCAGCGTTGCGAAAGCTGCTGTTGAGCTGATTAAGCCTGGCCATCGCGTGATCCTCGACTCCGGAACCACAACCTTTGAGATTGCCCGTCTGATGCGCAAGCATACTGACGTGATTGCGATGACCAACGGTATGAACGTGGCTAATGCTTTGCTGGAAGCTGAGGGCGTTGAGCTACTGATGACCGGCGGGCATTTGCGCCGTCAGTCACAATCTTTTTATGGCGATCAGGCTGAACAATCGCTGCAAAATTACCACTTCGACATGCTGTTTCTCGGTGTAGATGCTATCGATCTGGAGCGCGGCGTCAGTACGCACAATGAAGATGAAGCCCGTTTGAACCGCCGGATGTGCGAAGTTGCGGAACGGATCATCGTGGTCACAGATTCCAGTAAGTTCAATCGCTCCGGTTTACATAAGATCATTGATACCCAGCGGATCGATATGATCATTGTCGATGAAGGCATTCCTGCGGATAGTCTGGAAGGGCTACGAAAGGCCGGGGTTGAGATGATTCTGGTCGGGGAGAACGCGTCTTCGCTATGACTTACTATGCCCGATAAACGTGTGCCATCGGGCATAATACAAATTGAGTTATCAAGTCACCGGTGCCGGGTTAAACACCGCCAGTTGGTTATGCAGTCCCCATTGGTCTGAGAAGGTTTTCTTCTTCCCGCTGGCAACGTCGAGAATAAAGTGGAACAGTTTCCAGCCCACCTCTTCAATCGTCTCTTCGCCGGTGGCGATGGTGCCCGCATTAATATCCATCAAATCAAACCAACGGTTCGCCAGTTCAGTGCGGGTTGCCATTTTAATGACCGGCACTGCCATCAGGCCGTAAGGTGTGCCGCGACCGGTCGTAAATACTTGAACGGTAATTCCTGAAGCCACCTGTTGGGTGCCACAGACAAAGTCGCTGGCTGGCGTCGCGGCGTAAATTAATCCACGTTTGGTCGGACGCTGCCCTGGCGACAGCACTTCTACAATCGCGCTTTTACCTGATTTGGCAATGGAGCCGAGAGCCTTCTCCACGACGTTTGCCAGACCGCCTTTTTTGTTTCCCGGCGAAGGGTTGGCGCTGCGGTCGGTTTTCCCCATATTGAGATAGTTGTCGTACCATTCCATCTCTTCCAGCAGACGCTTACCGACCTCTTCGTTAACGGCGCGCGGCGTCAGCAGATGAATGGCGTCGCGTACTTCCGTCACTTCCGAGAACATCACCGTTGCACCACAGCGCACCAGCAGATCAGACGCATAGCCAACCGCCGGATTGGCTGTCACGCCAGAAAACGCATCGCTGCCGCCGCACTGCATACCAACAACCAGTTCTGAAGCCGGGCAGGTTTCTCGCTGACGTTGATTCAGCTTGTGCAGATGGCGTTCGGCAACCTGCAAAATATCCTCAACCATTGACTGAAAACCGACATGCTTTTCATCCTGCAAGCTGACAATACTGGCGCTTTCCAGTGGAATAGCCTGCACATCGTCCGTACCGACCAGCAGGCGCTCTGGTTGCAATTTCTCGCATCCGAGGCCAATCACCATCACCTCGCCGCCAAAGTTTGGGTTCAGCGAAATGTTGTGAATGGTTCGAATAGGCACCACCGCCGCTGGGGCATTAATCGCCACGCCACAGCCGTACAGGTGATTCAGCCCCACCACACCATCGACGTTCGGGTATTTCGGCAGCAGGTCGCGCTCAATAATTTTCACCACGTAATCGACGACGCCTGCCACACAATGCACGCTGGTCGTGATGCCGAGCAGGTTCTTGGTGCCCACACTGCCATCGGCATTGCGATAGCCTTCAAAGGTATAACCTTCCAGCGGCGGTAAAGGTTCCGGCACTTTGGTTGCCAGAGGCAAAGTATGTAAGGGGGGCGCTTCAGGCAGAACCACCATCGATTCATCGATCCAGCTTCCACGTGGGATGGCGCGCATGGCGTAACCAATCACTTCGCCATAACGAATAATTTCGCCATCAGCAGGAATGTCGATCAATGCGACTTTATGCCCCTGGGGAATATGCTCAATTAATTCCAGGCCGTCCGGAAAACGCGTTCCTGCTTTCAGGCCATTATCATTAACAATAATTGCCACATTATCTGTGTCATGAACTTTTATATAAAACGCAGTCGGCGTTTCTTGTCTTATTTCGATATTGGCCATTGTTCAATATTCTCCAGCCAGGGGGATATTAAAATGAGCATTAGATCTCATTTAAAAATAAATAACTTCATTAGGTGAAATAAGAATGTCAGGAGTTTAACGGTAGAAATGTGATCAATGTCAATCATTTCAGGGATTGCGACGCTACCCGGCAAGGCAAAGCGTAAATCTGTGCTTTAGCGCGCAATGTTATGTGCATATGCTCAAAATAATATTTAAATTACATTATTTAAGTTCGCATTTGCACAATGATTATTATTACCCCGCTGCTTATACTAATTCACGAGGCCATTGTCATAACTATATGAATGGAACTCATAAATAATACCTTCCCAATAATAAAAATCAACATAAGTACCCGAGGTAAATAAAATGATTCTGGACACCATTGAAGAAAAAAAGAAAAGCGTGCATACCCGCTATTTAATATTATTTATTATTTTTATTGTGACAGCCGTTAACTATGCCGACCGTGCAACGCTGTCGATTGCCGGTACTGAAGTAGCAAAAGAACTGCAATTAAGCACGGTTTCGATGGGGTACATTTTCTCCGCTTTTGGCTGGGCCTATCTGCTAATGCAAATCCCTGGCGGCTGGCTGCTGGATAAGTTTGGATCGAAGAAAGTTTACACTTACAGCCTCTTTTTCTGGTCGCTGTTTACCTTCCTGCAAGGCTTTGTCGATATGTTCCCTATTGCCTGGGCAGGGATCTCCATGTTCTTCATGCGCTTTATGTTGGGCTTCTCGGAAGCGCCGTCATTCCCGGCGAACGCCCGTATTGTTGCCGCCTGGTTCCCGACTAAAGAACGCGGAACAGCTTCCGCCATCTTTAACTCGGCGCAATATTTCTCGCTGGCGCTCTTTTCGCCGCTGCTTGGCTGGCTGACTTTCGCCTGGGGCTGGGAGCACGTCTTTACCGTTATGGGGGGGATTGGTTTTGTACTAACGGCGCTGTGGATTAAGTTGATTCATAACCCGACAGACCATCCGCGCATGTCTGCGGAAGAGTTGAAGTTTATCTCCGAAAATGGTGCGGTGGTCGATATGGATCACAAAAAGCCAGGCGGTGCGACAGCAAGCGGTCCTAAGCTGCATTACATCAAGCAATTGCTCTCTAACCGCATGATGCTGGGGGTATTTTTCGGGCAATATTTTATCAACACCATCACCTGGTTCTTCCTCACCTGGTTCCCGATTTATCTGGTACAGGAAAAGGGGATGTCGATTCTGAAAGTCGGCCTGGTTGCGTCGATTCCGGCATTGTGTGGATTTGCTGGCGGCGTGCTTGGGGGTGTCTTCTCGGATTATCGATCAAACGCGGTTTGTCACTGACTCTGGCACGTAAGCTACCAATTGTGCTGGGAATGTTGCTGGCTTCCACCATCATCTTATGTAA
Source organism: Escherichia sp. 20412-1 (assembly GCF_003027595.1). NCBI lineage: Bacteria > Pseudomonadati > Pseudomonadota > Gammaproteobacteria > Enterobacterales > Enterobacteriaceae > Escherichia > Escherichia sp. 20412-1. Next base: position 100,198 of record NZ_PYQM01000007.1, read on the forward strand.
CTACACCAACAACACCACGCTGGTGGTCATGCTGATGGCGTTAGCCTTCTTTGGCAAAGGATTTGGCGCACTGGGCTGGCCGGTGGTTTCCGATACCGCACCGAAAGAGATTGTTGGCCTCTGCGGCGGCGTCTTTAACGTCTTTGGCAATGTCGCCTCCATTGTCACTCCACTGGTGATTGGTTACCTGGTTAGTGAACTGCATTCCTTCAATGCGGCGCTGGTATTTGTGGGATGTTCGGCGCTGATGGCAATGGTCTGCTACCTCTTCGTGGTTGGTGACATTAAACGTATGGAATTGCAGAAATAAGCAAAGGTATAAGCGATGAATAACGATATTTTCCCCAATAAGTTCAAAGCCGCGTTGGCTGCGAAACAGGTACAGATTGGCTGCTGGTCAGCACTTTCTAACCCGATCAGCACTGAAGTTCTTGGTTTGGCTGGCTTTGACTGGCTGGTGCTGGATGGCGAACATGCGCCAAACGATATTTCCACGTTCATCCCGCAGTTGATGGCGTTGAAAGGTAGCGCCAGTGCGCCAGTAGTGAGGGTGCCGACCAACGAACCGGTGATTATTAAGCGCCTGTTAGATATCGGTTTTTACAACTTCCTGATCCCCTTTGTCGAAACGGAAGAAGACGCGGTACAGGCGGTAGCATCAACGCGTTATCCACCAGAAGGTATTCGCGGCGTCTCCGTTTCTCACCGCGCCAATATGTTTGGCACCGTACCGGACTATTTCGCCCGGTCGAATAAGAACATCGCCATTCTGGCGCAAATCGAAAGCCAGCAGGGCGTCGATAACGTTGACGCCATCGCTGCGACCGAAGGCGTTGATGGCATTTTCGTTGGCCCCAGCGATCTGGCGGCGGCATTAGGTCATCTCGGCAATGCGTCACATCCGGAGGTACAAAAAGCGATTCAACATATTTTCAACCGCGCCAGCGCTTACGGTAAACCCAGTGGCATCCTCGCGCCAGTTGAAGCCGATGCACGCCGTTATCTGGAATGGGGTGCCACATTTGTCGCTGTCGGCAGCGACCTCGGTATTTTCCGCTCCGCCACGCAGAAACTGGCAGATGCCTTTAAAAAATAACGACCACCGCAACAAGAGAGATGATTGATATGACTATGAAAGTTGGTTTTATTGGCCTGGGTATTATGGGTAAACCAATGAGTAAAAACCTTCTGAAAGCAGGTTACTCGCTGGTGGTTTCTGACCGTAATCCAGAAGCTATCGCTGACGTGATTACCGCAGGTGCAGAAACCGCGTCTACGGCTAAAGCCATCGCTGAACAGTGCGATGTCATCATTACCATGCTGCCAAACTCTCCGCACGTGAAAGAAGTGGCGCTGGGGGAAAATGGCATCATTGAAGGTGCAAAACCAGGGACGGTATTAATCGATATGAGTTCAATCGCTCCGCTGGCAAGCCGTGAAATCAGCGAAGCACTGAAAGCGAAAGGTATTGATATGCTGGACGCCCCGGTGAGCGGCGGTGAACCGAAAGCCATCGATGGCACCCTGTCAGTTATGGTGGGTGGCGACAAAGCTATTTTCGACAAATACTATGACTTGATGAAAGCGATGGCGGGATCCGTTGTATATACCGGAGAAATCGGTGCAGGCAACGTCACCAAACTGGCAAACCAGGTCATTGTAGCGCTGAATATTGCGGCGATGTCAGAAGCGTTAACGCTGGCAACCAAAGCGGGCGTTAATCCTGATCTGGTTTATCAGGCGATTCGTGGTGGGCTGGCGGGAAGTACTGTACTCGATGCAAAAGCGCCGCTGGTGATGGACAGGAATTTCAAGCCGGGCTTCCGTATCGATCTGCATATTAAGGATCTGGCAAATGCGCTGGATACCTCCCATGACGTTGGTGCGCAATTGCCGCTGACCGCAGTGGTCATGGAGATGATGCAGGCGCTGCGTGCCGATGGGCTGGGAACAGCAGACCACAGCGCTCTGGCGTGCTACTACGAAAAACTGGCGAAAGTCGAAGTCACTCGCGAGTGACGTCGTGCCCGGATGGCGTGGTGCAATCCGGGCTGGGAGCCAGGCCGAATAAGAGAAACGCCCTCCGGCGTCATGTGGTAACAGGCAAAGATATGAAAATCGTAATCGCCCCAGATTCTTACAAAGAAAGTTTATCTGCCAGCGAGGTTGCGCAGGCGATAGAAAAGGGATTTCGGGAAATTTTTCCTGATGCACACTATGTTTCTGTTCCCGTTGCTGATGGCGGTGAAGGAACGGTGGAAGCGATGATTGCTGCCACTCAGGGGACCGAACGTCAAGCCTGGGTTACGGGGCCGCTGGGTGAGAAGGTGAATGCCTGTTGGGGGATCTCTGGCGACGGTAAAACCGCGTTTATTGAAATGGCGGCGGCCAGTGGGCTGGCGTTGGTTCCAGCGGAAAAGCGTGATCCGTTGGTGACCACTTCTCGTGGTACGGGTGAATTAATCTTGCAGGCGCTGGAGAGCGGCGCAACCACTATTATTATCGGCATTGGCGGCAGTGCTACCAATGATGGCGGCGCGGGAATGGTGCAGGCGCTGGGAGCGAAGTTAAGCGATGCCAGTGGTAATGAAATCGGCTTTGGTGGCGGCAGCCTCAATACCCTGAATACCATTGATATCTCTGGCCTTGATCCACGCTTAAAGGATTGTACGATTCGCGTCGCCTGCGATGTCACCAATCCGCTGGTGGGCGACAGCGGCGCGTCACGTATCTTTGGCCCGCAGAAAGGGGCTAATGAAGCCACGATTGTTGAGCTGGACAAGAATCTCTCTCACTATGCTGATGTCATCAAAAAATCGCTGTATGTTGATGTGAAAGACGTCCCCGGATCTGGTGCTGCGGGCGGTATGGGGGCGGCGCTAATGGCGTTTCTTGGTGCAGAGCTAAAGAGCGGCATTGAGATTGTGACTACGGCGTTAAATCTGGAAGAACATATTCACGATTGTACGTTGGTGATCACCGGAGAAGGGCGCATTGATAGCCAGAGTATCCACGGCAAAGTACCGATTGGCGTAGCGAATGTCGCGAAGAAATATCATAAACCGGTAATTGGTATTGCAGGGAGTCTGACGAAGGATGTCGGCGTTGTGCATCAGCACGGCATCGATGCCGTATTCAGCGTGTTGAACAGCATTGTTACCCTGGATGAAGCTTTCAGCGGGGCTTATGACAATATTTACCGCGCTTCACGCAATATCGCCGCCACACTGGCGATTGGAATGCGCAGTGCGGGGTGACAAGGGCGCGCAAACCCTCTATACTTCGCGCCGAAGCTGACCAGACAGTCGCCGCTTCGTCGTCGTCCTCTTCGGGGGGAGACGGGCGGAGGGGAGGAAAGTCCGGGCTCCATAGGGCAGGGTGCCAGGTAACGCCTGGGGGGGAAACCCACGACCAGTGCAACAGAGAGCAAACCGCCGATGGCCCACGCAAGTGGGATCAGGTAAGGGTGAAAGGGTGCGGTAAGAGCGCACCGCGCGGCTGGTAACAGTCCGTGGCACGGTAAACTCCACCCGGAGCAAGGCCAAATAGGGGTTCATAAGGTACGGCCCGTACTGAACCCGGGTAGGCTGCTTGAGCCAGTGAGCGATTGCTGGCCTAGATGAATGACTGTCCACGACAGAACCCGGCTTATCGGTCAGTTTCACCTGATTTAACAAAGCCCGTCAGTGCAAGCTGGCGGGTTTTTGCTTTTTTGGGAGGGCGGGAAGATGAATGACTGTCCACGACGCTATACCCAAAAGAACGCGGCTTATCGGTCAGTTTCACCTGATTTAACAAAGCCCGTCAGTGCAAGCTGGCGGGTTTTTGCTTTTTGGGGCGGGCAGGAAGATGAATGACTGTCCACGACGCTATACCCAAAAGAACGCGGCCTGTTGGTTTAATATAAACACTCTTTTTAGCCATCCTGTGGTCTATGCTGATAACTTACTTCGAATAGCAATTATTAGTTTTGTGATCCTCAACACAAAATGCTATTCGGTAACCGTAAAACAAGAATAAATCATGGGAAACGATTGCGTTCACAAAATGACGTCCTGCCATTGAGAGGAAAAATGACGTTAATAAATTGTTTTGTTTGTTTAATATATGTTTGTTAGGTTTTAAGCTTTTGCTATAATCAATGTTTCATCTTCAACAAATGGCGCAAAAAAATGTGATGTGCCGCATTATTTATCTATGAAAACGATTTGTTTATAATAAAATTTGATAACTTGCTCATTAAATTTAACTTAAAATTCGTCTGCGAAATACACGGTAATTGATTGAAATATCGTCTAAGCGCATTTTCTAATAAGAAAAATCAAGCGTGTTGTTATCGCCATAAAATATGGTTATCCCCCCTTGTTTTTTTGATAAAAGTCAGGCTTTGTGTTGATTTTTATTGTCTAACTCATTGATATTAAATGGATATATCGCTTTAAGGATTTACCTGGAAAACTATTGAAAGTTAATTTGTGAGTGGTCGCACATATCCTGTTCATTCCATTTTGATACAATTCATTCCGTCAATGAGGTAATTAACGCAGGTTGTTATGAGCACTATTCTTCTTCCTAAAACGCAACACCTGGTAGTCTTTCAGGAAGTCATCAGAAGTGGCTCTATTGGATCGGCTGCAAAAGAATTAGGGCTAACTCAACCAGCGGTAAGTAAAATCATTAACGATATTGAAGATTATTTTGGCGTTGAATTAGTCGTTCGGAAAAATACCGGCGTAACGCTGACACCTGCTGGTCAATTGTTGCTCTCTCGTTCCGAATCCATTACCCGCGAAATGAAAAATATGGTTAATGAGATTAGCGGTATGTCCACTGAGGCTGTAGTGGAAGTCTCATTTGGTTTTCCATCGCTGATTGGCTTTACCTTTATGTCCGGGATGATCAACAAATTCAAAGAGGTGTTCCCGAAAGCGCAGGTCTCAATGTATGAAGCGCAACTGTCTTCGTTCTTACCGGCTATCCGCGATGGGCGCCTGGATTTTGCGATAGGTACGTTAAGTGCAGAAATGAAGCTTCAGGATTTGCATGTTGAGCCGCTGTTCGAATCAGAATTCGTGCTGGTTGCCGGTAAGTCCCGAACATGCACCGGCACCACCACGCTGGAGTCTTTGAAGAACGAACAGTGGGTGTTGCCACAAACGAATATGGGATACTACAGCGAGCTACTCACCACGCTACAAAGAAATGGCATCAGTATTGAAAACATCGTTAAAACCGACTCGGTCGTCACCATTTATAATCTTGTTCTCAATGCTGATTTCTTAACCGTTATTCCCTGCGATATGACTTCACCTTTTGGTTCTAATCAATTTATTACTATTCCGGTTGAGGAAACGTTGCCGGTGGCACGATATGCCGCAGTATGGTCAAAAAATTATCGTATCAAAAAAGCAGCATCAGTTTTGGTGGAATTAGCTAAAGAGTATTCATCTTATAATGGGTGTCGACGAAGGCAATTAATAGAAGTTGGTTAGTTATTTGTTTTTTATTTAAACATGAATAATCCACCTGTATTTTTACAGGTGTTGGTTACGGTTACCTACAAATTTAATTCAGGCGAAGAGGTTTTATAATGCATATTACATACGATCTGCCGGTTGCTATTGATGACATTATTGAAGCAAAACAACGTCTGGCTGGGCGAATTTATAAAACAGGCATGCCTCGCTCTAACTACTTTAGTGAACGTTGCAAAGGTGAAATATTCCTGAAGTTTGAAAACATGCAGCGTACTGGTTCATTTAAAATTCGAGGTGCATTTAATAAATTAAGCTCCTTAACCGATGCCGAGAAACGCAAGGGGGTAGTGGCCTGTTCGGCGGGCAACCATGCACAAGGGGTTTCGCTTTCCTGTGCGATGCTGGGGATTGATGGTAAAGTCGTGATGCCGAAAGGCGCGCCAAAATCCAAAGTTGCGGCAACGTGTGACTACTCCGCTGAAGTCGTACTGCATGGCGATAACTTCAACGATACCATCGCCAAAGTAAGTGAAATTGTCGAAACGGAAGGTCGCATCTTTATTCCCCCTTATGATGATCCGAAAGTCATTGCCGGCCAGGGAACGATTGGTCTGGAAATTATGGAAGATCTCTATGATGTCGATAACGTAATTGTACCAATTGGCGGTGGTGGTTTAATTGCCGGTATTGCAGTGGCGATTAAATCTATTAACCCAACTATCCGTGTTATTGGTGTGCAGTCAGAAAACGTTCACGGTATGGCGGCTTCTTTCCACTCGGGAGAAATAACCACGCACCGAACTACCGGCACCCTGGCGGATGGTTGTGATGTCGCTCGCCCGGGTAATTTAACTTACGAAATCGTTCGTGAATTAGTCGATGATATCGTGCTGGTTAGCGAAGACGAAATCAGAAACAGTATGATTGCCTTAATTCAGCGCAATAAAGTCGTCACCGAAGGCGCGGGCGCTCTGGCATGTGCTGCATTATTAAGCGGTAAATTAGACCAATATATTCAAAACAGAAAAACCGTCAGTATTATTTCCGGCGGTAATATCGATCTTTCCCGCGTCTCTCAAATCACCGGTTTCGTTGGCGCTTAATTAATTCGTTGAGGATAGGATATGAGTACTTCAGATAGCATTGTATCCAGCCAGACAAAACAATCGTCATGGCGTAAATCAGATACCACATGGACGTTAGGTTTGTTTGGCACGGCAATCGGCGCCGGGGTGCTGTTCTTCCCTATCCGCGCAGGTTTTGGCGGACTAATTCCGATTCTGCTGATGTTGGTATTGGCATACCCAATCGCGTTTTATTGTCACCGGGCGCTGGCGCGTCTGTGCCTTTCCGGCTCTAACCCTTCCGGCAACATTACGGAAACGGTGGAAGAGCATTTTGGTAAAACCGGCGGCGTGGTCATTACGTTCCTGTATTTCTTCGCGATTTGCCCACTGCTGTGGATTTATGGCGTTACCATTACCAACACCTTTATGACTTTCTGGGAAAACCAGCTCGGCTTTGCGCCACTGAATCGCGGCTTTGTGGCGCTGTTCCTGCTGCTGTTGATGGCCTTCGTCATCTGGTTTGGTAAGGATCTGATGGTTAAAGTAATGAGCTACCTGGTATGGCCGTTTATCGCCAGCCTGGTGCTGATTTCTCTGTCGCTGATCCCTTACTGGAACTCTGCGGTTATCGATCAAGTTGATCTCGGTGCGCTGTCGTTAACGGGTCATGATGGCATTCTGATCACCGTCTGGTTGGGGATTTCCATTATGGTCTTCTCCTTTAACTTCTCGCCAATCGTCTCTTCCTTCGTGGTTTCTAAACGTGAAGAGTATGAGAAAGATTTTGGACGCGACTTCACCGAGCGTAAATGTTCACAAATTATCTCTCGTGCCAGCATGTTGATGGTTGCGGTAGTGATGTTCTTCGCCTTTAGCTGCCTGTTTACTCTTTCTCCGGCGAATATGGCGGAAGCGAAAGCGCAGAATATTCCGGTACTTTCTTATCTGGCTAACCACTTTGCGTCCATGACCGGCACCAAAACGACGTTCGCTATTACGCTGGAATATGCGGCTTCCATCATCGCACTGGTGGCTATCTTCAAATCTTTCTTCGGTCACTATTTGGGGACGCTGGAAGGTCTGAACGGTCTGATTCTGAAGTTCGGTTATAAAGGTGACAAAACCAAAGTGTCGCTGGGTAAACTGAATACTATCAGCATGATCTTCATCATGGGCTCTACCTGGGTTGTCGCCTACGCCAACCCGAACATTCTGGACCTGATTGAAGCGATGGGTGCGCCGATTATTGCCTCACTGCTGTGCCTGTTGCCGATGTACGCCATTCGTAAAGCGCCGTCTCTGGCGAAATACCGTGGTCGTCTGGATAACGTGTTTGTCACCGTGATTGGTCTGCTGACCATCCTGAACATCGTATACAAACTGTTTTAATCTGTAACTCAGGATGAGAAAAGAGATGAATGAATATCCGGTTGTTTTAGTTATTAACTGTGGTTCGTCTTCAATTAAGTTTTCTGTGCTGGATACCTCAGACTGTGAAGTATTAATGTCAGGTATTGCCGATGGTATTAACTCGGAAAATGCATTCTTATCCGTAAATGGAGGAGAGCCAGCACCGCTGGCTCACCACAGCTACGAAGGTGCATTGAAGGCAATTGCATTTGAACTGGAAAAACGGAATTTAAATGACAGAGTGGCCTTAATTGGCCACCGTATCGCCCACGGCGGCAGTATTTTTACCGAGTCCGCCATTATTACCGATGAGGTCATTGATAATATCCGCCGTGTTTCCCCGCTTGCGCCGCTGCATAATTACGCCAATTTAAGTGGTATTGAATCGGCACAGCAATTATTTCCAGGTGTAACTCAGGTGGCGGTATTTGATACCAGCTTCCATCAGACAATGGCTCCAGAGGCTTATTTATATGGCCTGCCGTGGAAATATTACGAAGAGCTTGGCGTGCGTCGTTATGGCTTCCACGGAACCTCGCACCGCTACGTTTCTCAGCGCGCCTATTCGCTGCTGGATCTGGCGGAAGATGACTCCGGTCTGGTGGTCGCGCATCTTGGCAATGGTGCATCTATCTGTGCAGTTCGCAATGGTCAGAGCGTGGATACCTCAATGGGAATGACGCCGCTGGAAGGGTTGATGATGGGCACGCGCAGTGGTGATGTTGACTTCGGTGCGATGTCCTGGGTGGCGAGTCAAACCAACCAGAGCCTGGGCGACCTGGAACGCGTGGTAAATAAAGAGTCGGGATTATTAGGTATTTCCGGTCTTTCTTCCGACTTGCGCGTACTGGAAAAAGCCTGGCATGAAGGCCATGAGCGTGCACAACTGGCAATTAAAACCTTTGTTCACCGAATTGCCCGCCATATTGCCGGACACGCTGCCTCATTACATCGCCTGGATGGAATTATATTCACCGGTGGAATAGGGGAGAACTCAAGTTTAATTCGTCGTTTGGTTATGGAACATTTAGCTGTATTAGGAGTAGAGATTGATACAGAAATGAATAATCGATCTAACTCTTACGGTGAACGAATTATTTCCAGTGAAAATGCGAGCGTAATTTGCGCCGTTATTCCGACCAACGAAGAAAAAATGATTGCCTTAGATGCGATTCATTTAGGCAAAGTAAACGCCCCCGCAGAATTTGCATAATTTAGTTGAAGTATTGTAGAGAGATTATTTTTCATGAAGGTAGATATCGATACCAGCGATAAGCTGTACGCCGACGCATGGCTTGGCTTTAAAGGTACGGACTGGAAAAACGAAATTAATGTCCGCGATTTTATTCAACACAACTATACACCTTATGAAGGGGATGAATCTTTCCTTGCCGAAGCAACGCCTGCAACCACGGCGTTGTGGGAAAAAGTAATGGAGGGCATTCGTATCGAAAACGCGACTCACGCGCCGTTAGATTTCGATACCAATATTGCCACCACCATTACCGCTCATGATGCGGGATATATTGATCAGCCGCTGGAAAAAATAGTGGGTCTGCAAACGGATGCGCCGTTAAAACGCGCGCTGCATCCGTTCGGTGGCATTAATATGATTAAAAGTTCATTCCACGCGTATGGCCGTGAAATGGACAGCGAATTTGAGTACATCTTTACCGATCTGCGTAAAACCCATAACCAGGGGGTATTTGATGTTTATTCACCGGATATGCTGCGCTGCCGTAAATCTGGGGTACTGACCGGTTTGCCGGACGGTTATGGTCGCGGACGTATTATCGGAGACTATCGCCGCGTGGCGTTGTACGGCATCAGCTATCTGGTGCGTGAACGCGAACTGCAATTTGCCGATCTTCAGTCTCGTCTGGAAAAAGGCGAAGATCTGGAAGCCACTATCCGTCTGCGTGAAGAACTGGCAGAACATCGTCGTGCGCTGTTACAGATTCAGGAAATGGCAGCGAAATATGGCTTTGACATTTCCCGTCCGGCGCAAAATGCGCAGGAAGCGGTGCAATGGCTCTATTTCGCCTACCTGGCGGCGGTGAAATCGCAAAACGGTGGTGCGATGTCACTTGGTCGTACCGCGTCGTTCCTCGATATCTACATTGAACGCGACTTTAAAGCCGGTGTGCTCAATGAGCAGCAGGCGCAGGAACTGATCGACCACTTCATCATGAAGATCCGCATGGTGCGCTTCTTGCGTACACCAGAATTTGATTCGCTGTTCTCCGGCGATCCAATCTGGGCTACGGAAGTGATCGGCGGGATGGGGCTGGATGGCCGCACACTGGTGACCAAAAACTCCTTCCGTTATCTGCATACCCTGCACACTATGGGGCCAGCACCGGAACCTAACCTGACTATTCTGTGGTCGGAAGCGCTGCCGATTGCCTTCAAAAAATATGCGGCGCAAGTGTCTATCGTCACTTCTTCCTTGCAGTATGAAAACGACGATCTGATGCGCACTGACTTCAACAGCGACGATTACGCGATTGCCTGCTGCGTCAGCCCAATGGTGATTGGTAAGCAGATGCAGTTCTTCGGCGCACGCGCTAACCTGGCGAAAACATTGCTGTATGCAATCAACGGCGGGATGGACGAGAAGCTGAAGATTCAGGTGGGCCCGAAAATGGCTCCGCTGATGGACGACGTGCTGGACTACGACAAAGTGATGGATAACCTCGACCACTTCATGGACTGGCTGGCGGTGCAGTACATCAGCGCGCTGAACCTCATCCACTACATGCATGACAAGTACAGCTACGAAGCCTCGCTGATGGCACTGCACGATCGTGATGTTTATCGCACGATGGCATGCGGGATTGCTGGCTTGTCGGTGGCGACGGACTCCTTGTCCGCAATTAAATATGCTCGCGTGAAACCGATTCGTGACGAAAACGGTCTGGCGGTGGACTTCGAAATTGACGGTGAATATCCGCAGTACGGCAACAACGACGAGCGCGTAGACAGTATTGCCTGCGACCTGGTTGAACGCTTTATGAAGAAAATTAAAGCGCTACCAACCTATCGTAACGCCGTGCCGACCCAGTCGATTCTGACGATCACCTCAAACGTCGTGTATGGACAGAAGACCGGTAACACGCCGGACGGTCGTCGTGCGGGTACTCCGTTTGCCCCTGGCGCTAACCCGATGCACGGTCGTGACCGCAAAGGGGCCGTGGCTTCACTGACCTCTGTGGCGAAACTGCCGTTCACCTACGCCAAAGACGGTATTTCGTACACCTTCTCAATTGTCCCTGCGGCGTTGGGCAAAGAAGATCCGGTACGCAAAACCAACCTTGTCGGTCTGCTGGATGGCTATTTCCACCACGAAGCGGATATCGAAGGCGGTCAACATCTCAACGTCAACGTTATGAACCGGGAAATGTTGTTGGATGCCATCGAGCACCCGGAAAAATACCCTAACCTGACAATCCGTGTCTCTGGCTACGCTGTGCGCTTCAACGCGCTGACCCGTGAACAGCAACAGGATGTGATTTCACGTACCTTTACCCAGGCGCTCTGACGCCGGAGGATGTATGAAAAAAATTATCGAAACGCAACGTGCCCCGGGTGCAATCGGCCCTTATGTTCAGGGTGTGGATTTAGGCAGCATGGTCTTCACTTCCGGGCAAATTCCGGTTTGCCCGCAGAGCGGCGAGATCCCGGCTGATGTGAAAGATCAGGCACGTTTAAGCCTGCAAAACGTCAAAGAGATTGTTGTCGCTGCCGGTTTGTCCGTGGGCGATATCGTCAAGATGACGGTATTTATCACCGATCTGAACGACTTCGCCACCATCAATGAAGTCTATAAGCAGTTCTTTGATGAGCATCAGGCGACCTACCCGACCCGTAGCTGCGTGCAGGTCGCGCGTTTGCCGAAAGATGTGAAGCTGGAAATCGAAGCTATCGCAGTACGTAGCGTGTAAAGCCCGGAGTGGGGCGGCCGCAGAGTCGTCCCACTCCTCTTCACAGAGTGGCAATCCGAGAGTGTGGTTATGATTAGTGCATTCGATATTTTCAAAATTGGTATTGGTCCCTCCAGTTCGCATACCGTGGGGCCAATGAATGCTGGAAAAAGTTTTATCGATCGGCTGGTAAGTAGTGGTTTATTAACCGCAACGAGCCACATTGTGGTCGATCTTTACGGGTCGTTGTCACTGACGGGCAAAGGCCATGCCACGGATATCGCTATCATCATGGGACTGGCAGGGAACAGTCCGCAGGATGTTGTTATTGATGAGATCCCTGCATTTATTGAACTTGTGACGCGCAGTAGTCGACTCCCGGTGGCGGCAGGCGCACATGTGGTTGATTTTCCTGTAGCAAAAAACATTATTTTTCATCCGGAAATGTTGCCGCGTCATGAGAACGGAATGCGGATTACTGCCTGGAAAGGGCAGAAAGAACTCTTAAGCAAAACCTATTATTCTGTCGGCGGCGGTTTTATTGTTGAAGACGAACACTTCGGCCTGACGCATGATGTCGAAATGCCAGTACCTTATGACTTCCATTCGGCAGGCGAACTGCTGAAAATGTGTGATTACAATGGGCTGTCTATTTCTGGTCTGATGATGCAAAACGAACTGGCGTTGCGCAGCAAAGCGGAAATTGACGCTGGTTTTGCGCGTATCTGGCAGGTGATGTCTGACGGTATTGAACGCGGCATGAATACCGAAGGCGTATTGCCTGGCCCGCTCAATGTCCCACGCCGGTCGGTGGCGCTGCGCCGCTTGCTGCTTTCTAGTGACAATATCTCTAACGATCCAATGAATGTGATCGACTGGATCAATATGTTTGCTCTGGCGGTCAGTGAAGAAAACGCCGCTGGTGGACGTGTAGTGACGGCACCCACTAACGGCGCTTGCGGTATTATTCCGGCGGTGCTGGCCTATTACGATAAATTCCGCCGTCCGCTCAATGAGCGCTCTATCGCTCGTTTTCTACTGGCGGCTGGTGCTATCGGCGCGCTATATAAAATGAATGCCTCCATTTCCGGTGCGGAAGTGGGGTGTCAGGGGGAAATTGGCGTGGCCTGTTCGATGGCAGCGGCAGGGCTAACCGAACTGCTGGGCGGTAGCCCGGCTCAGGTGTGTAATGCGGCGGAAATCGCCATGGAGCATAACCTTGGGCTGACCTGCGATCCGGTAGCCGGGCAGGTGCAAATTCCGTGTATTGAGCGGAATGCGATTAATGCCGTGAAAGCGGTGAACGCAGCGCGGATGGCGATGCAGCGTACCTCTGCACCACGTGTTTCGCTCGATAAAGTGATCGAGACGATGTATGAGACTGGCAAAGATATGAACGATAAATACCGCGAAACTTCACGCGGAGGACTGGCTATTAAAGTGGTCTGCGGCTGACATTGTTGTCAGCTTTCATCCTTGGGTGCACAAAATGTGCACCCTTTTTTATTGTGATCTGCCGCAAATAGAGAATAACCATTTCCTATTTATCGATTTGGTAGAAAATTATTATCCATCACCGTTATTTCAAAGTCTTGATTGTGAAGATTTTCTCTGACCTCACGCGTATCATTTCTTTATTCTAATAACTCGCCTGCAAAAAACGTAGACCGCATATCGCCTTGATGCGGCTCGGAAAAAAATAATAAGCCCTACAAAATATTGAGCGAGAAATTATGGAAATTGCATCGAATAAAGGCGTTATTGCAGACGCTTCGACCCCGGCGGGTCGTGCTGGAATGAGCGAAAGTGAGTGGCGTGAAGCAATCAAATTCGACAGTACCGACACCGGTTGGGTGATTATGAGTATTGGGATGGCGATTGGCGCGGGGATTGTTTTTCTCCCGGTGCAGGTCGGTTTGATGGGATTGTGGGTATTTTTGCTCTCATCAGTGATTGGTTACCCGGCAATGTATCTGTTTCAGCGGTTGTTTATTAATACGCTGGCCGAATCGCCGGAGTGTAAAGATTATCCGAGCGTCATCAGTGGCTATTTAGGCAAAAACTGGGGCATCCTGTTAGGTGCACTTTATTTCGTGATGCTGGTGATCTGGATGTTCGTCTATTCCACCGCCATCACCAACGATAGTGCCTCCTATCTGCATACTTTTGGCGTGACCGAAAGCGTGCTGTCAGACAATCCGTTTTATGGACTGGTACTGATTTGTATTCTGGTGGCGATCTCCTCACGCGGCGAGAAACTGTTATTCAAAATTTCAACCGGCATGGTGCTGACCAAACTGTTGGTAGTCGCGGCATTAGGCGTGTCGATGGTCGGAATGTGGCATCTGTATAACGTGGGTTCGCTGCCGCCGCTGGGGCTGCTGGTGAAAAACGTGATTATTACGCTGCCGTTTACTCTGACCTCAATCCTGTTTATTCAGACTTTAAGCCCGATGGTGATTTCCTATCGCTCGCGGGAAAAATCGATTGAAGTGGCGCGACATAAAGCGCTACGGGCAATGAACATTGCATTTGGCATTTTGTTCGTCACTGTCTTTTTCTATGCCGTGTCGTTCACCCTGGCGATGGGACATGACGAAGCGGTAAAAGCCTATGAGCAGAATATTTCTGCCCTGGCGATTGCCGCGCAGTTTATTAGCGGTGATGGCGCAGCGTGGGTAAAAGTGGTCAGCGTCATTCTCAATATCTTTGCCGTAATGACCGCGTTCTTTGGCGTCTATTTAGGCTTTCGCGAAGCCACGCAAGGGATAGTAATGAACATCCTGCGCCGCAAGATACCCGCCGAGAAGATTAACGAAAATCTCGTCCAGCGCGGCATCATGATTTTCGCTATTTTACTGGCCTGGAGCGCCATCGTACTGAACGCGCCGGTGTTGAGCTTCACCTCTATCTGTAGCCCGATTTTCGGCATGGTGGGGTGCCTGATCCCGGCGTGGCTGGTTTACAAAGTACCGGCATTGCACAAATACAAAGGTGCCTCTCTGTACCTGATTATCGTCACCGGTTTGTTGCTCTGTGTTTCACCGTTCCTGGCATTTTCTTGATTTACCTGAAATTTTAAGGTTTTTATTATGTTTAATTCGACTTTAAATCCGTTATGGCAGCGTTACATCCTCGCAGTACAGGAGGAGGTAAAACCGGCGCTGGGATGTACTGAACCTATTTCACTGGCGCTGGCAGCGGCGGTTGCTGCGGCAGAACTGGAAGGTCCGGTTGAACGTGTAGAAGCCTGGGTTTCGCCAAATCTGATGAAGAACGGTCTGGGGGTCACCGTTCCCGGTACGGGAATGGTGGGGCTGCCGATTGCAGCGGCGCTGGGAGCGTTAGGCGGAAATGCCAAAGCTGGGCTGGAAGTGCTGAAAGATGCGACAGCACAGGCGATTGCCGATGCCAAAGCGTTGCTGGCGGCGGGAAAAGTGTCGGTTAAGATCCAGGAGCCTTGCGATGAAATCCTCTTCTCTCGCGCCAAAGTCTGGAGTGGTGAGAAGTGGGCTTGTGTCACCATCGTCGGCGGACATACCAACATTGTGCATATTGAGACGCACAATGGCGTGGTGTTTACTCAACAGGCGTGTGTGGCCGAGGGCGAGCAAGAGTCGCCGCTGGCGGTGCTGTCTAATACGACGCTGGCAGAGATCCTGAAGTTCGTCAATGAAGTGCCGTTTGAGGCGATTCGCTTTATTCTCGATTCTGCGAAGTTAAATTGCGCATTATCGCAGGAAGGTTTAAGCGGTAACTGGGGGTTGCATATTGGCGCGACGCTGGAAAAACAGTGTGCACGCGGTTTGCTGGCGAAAGATCTCTCTTCGTCAATTGTGATTCGTACCAGCGCGGCATCTGATGCGCGTATGGGCGGCGCAACGCTTCCGGCGATGAGTAACTCGGGTTCTGGTAATCAGGGGATCACCGCGACAATGCCTGTGGTAGTGGTAGCGGAACACTTCGGTGCTGATGATGAGCGTCTGGCGCGCGCGTTGATGCTTTCGCATTTGAGCGCGATTTACATCCATAACCAGTTGCCGCGATTGTCTGCGCTGTGTGCTGCAACGACGGCTGCAATGGGGGCCGCCGCCGGGATGGCATGGCTGGTGGATGGGCGTTATGAAACGATCTCAATGGCGATCAGCAGTATGATCGGTGATGTTAGCGGTATGATTTGCGATGGCGCATCGAACAGTTGTGCTATGAAGGTTTCGACCAGTGCTTCGGCAGCATGGAAAGCGGTGTTAATGGCGCTGGATGATACTGCCGTGACCGGCAATGAAGGCATTGTGGCGCATGATGTTGAGCAGTCGATTGCCAATCTGTGTGCGCTGGCAAGCCATTCGATGCAGCAAACGGATCGGCAGATTATCGAGATTATGGCGAGCAAGGCCAGATAAGCGCCGGATTTCGGATGTCATACCTGATGCCGGATGCGATGCTGGCGCATCTTATCCGGCCTACGGGTTGTGCAATTTGTTGGGTTTTGTACCCGGTGCCGGATGCGATGCTGGTGCATCTTATCCGGCCTACGGATTGTGCAATTTGTTGGTTTTGTTGGGTTTTGTACCCGGTGCCGGATGCGATGCTGGCGCATCTTATCCGGCCTACGGGTTGTGCAATTTGTTGGTTTTGTTGGGTTTTGTACCCGGTGCTGGATGCGATGCTGGCGCATCTTATCCGGCCTACGGGGTGTGCAATTTGTTGGTTTTGTTGGGTTTTGTACCCGGTGCCGGATGCGATGCTGGTGCATCTTATCCGGCCTACGGATTGTGCAATTTGTTGGTTTTGTTGGGTTTTGTACCCGGTGCCGGATGCGATGCTGGTGCATCTTATCCGGCCTGCGGATTGTGCAATTTGTTAGTTTTGTTGGGTTTTGTACCCGGTGCCGGATGCGATGCTGGCGCATCTTATCCGGCCTACGGGTTGTGCAATTTGTTGGTTTTGTTGGGTTTTGTACCCGGTGCCGGATGCGATGCTGGCGCATCTTATCCGGCCTACGGATTGTGCAATTTGTTGGTTTTGTAGGCCGGATAAGGCGTTTACGCCGCATCCGGCAACCTGTCTTTACGCGGTAGCTTCATCCTCGGCTAACCGCGTTTCAGCATCAGCGACTATCGCTTCCAGCTCACTCAACATCTCTTCATAGCCAAAGTTTTTAGTAGCGCGGGTGGCTTCTTTCGCCACTACGGACTTCACTTGTTGACGTTTCTTCGTCGATTTTTTACTCACCATCTTCTCCCTGTAAAAACAACTAGACGGGTAAATCTATCAGCAAAGCGCGCAGTGGGGAATCGGCAACCAGCGTAATGTTAGTCTCGTCACGAATAAACGCCCCGTCGCCGCAGCTCAGCGCCGCTTTCTCTTCTTTGTGCGTAATCGCATGAAACTGACCGTGAATCGATTGCAAATAGGCACGCGGGCCGTGTAGTTGAAAGCTCGCACTTTCGTTCTTATCGAGCACGATATGATGCAGCCACACCTGCTGGCGCAGTTGCAGGCTACCCTTCGCGCCATCGGGCGAGGCGATTAATTGCTGCTTATCCATATTAAGCGCCAGTTTTTGAATCAGCGGATTCTCCCGCTGTGGACAAGCGTCCAACCAAAGCTGCATCCGCGTTAACGATTTGTCCTTGCTGATGTTATGTTCGCTATAACTCACGCCCGGCTGAGTAGAAAGCAATAAGGCTTCACCAGCGCTGGCTTGAACATGATTGCCTTCACTGTCGCGGTATTCTGCTTCTCCATCCAGAATCACATTCAAAATATCGACTTTTGGGTAGGTTCGCGGCTGGAAGGCGGCACCTGGGGTCAGCACTTCCTGGTTAAGTACACGCAGGGAGGCATAGCCTAACAATGTAGGGTCGAAGTAGTGTCCAAAGGAAAAAGTATACCGGGCCTGCAACCATCCGTAGTCTGCTTGTCCACACTGTCTGGCAGTTCGGGTAGTAATCATAATTCTTGACCTCTCTTTACTTCCTTTTATGGTAAGGGGCTGGACGCTACATTGTTAGCCAGATATTCTGCCCGGTATGTTCAAATTTCCTGAATGAGAACGACATGGCCAAAGAAAGGGCATTAACGCTGGAAGCACTGCGTGTTATGGATGCTATTGATCGCCGTGGCAGTTTTGCGGCAGCAGCAGATGAGCTGGGACGCGTGCCTTCTGCACTTAGCTACACCATGCAAAAACTGGAAGAAGAGCTGGATGTGGTGCTGTTTGACCGCTCGGGGCATCGGACAAAATTCACCAATGTCGGGCGTATGTTGCTGGAGCGGGGACGTGTTCTGCTGGAGGCAGCAGATAAACTGACTACTGATGCCGAAGCCCTCGCGCGCGGTTGGGAAACACATCTCACTATTGTGACCGAGGCGCTGGTGCCGACATCGGCCTTTTTCCCGCTAATCGACAAACTGGCGGCGAAAGCCAATACCCAACTGGCAATCATCACCGAGGTGCTGGCGGGGGCGTGGGAGCGACTGGAGCAGGGCCGGGCAGATATTGTTATCGCGCCGGATATGCATTTTCGTTCTTCGTCGGAGATCAACTCGCGCAAGCTCTATACCTTAATGAATGTCTACGTCGCCGCGCCGAATCACCCGATTCATCAGGAGCCGGAGCCGCTTTCGGAGGTTACGCGTGTGAAATATCGTGGGATCGCGGTGGCAGATACCGCCCGTGAGCGTCCGGTATTGACGGTGCAGTTGCTGGACAAACAGCCGCGCTTAACGGTCAGCACCATTGAAGATAAACGGCAGGCGTTACTGGCGGGGCTTGGCGTGGCAACCATGCCGTACCCGATGGTCGAAAAAGATATTGCTGAAGGGCGGTTGCGTGTAGTCAGCCCGGAATCGACCAGCGAAATCGATATTATTATGGCCTGGCGTCGCGACAGTATGGGGGAGGCAAAATCCTGGTGTTTGCGAGAAATCCCTAAATTGTTTACGGCAAAATAATCCATTAAGCACCTTTTGCAAGGTGCTTAATTATTATTCTTGTTCCAGTTTTGGGTCTGGCCCAAACCGGTTTTCACCTGGTGTACCCGCCTGGCAGTTAAACACGATGATAATCAGCCAGCCGATAACCGGGATTAAGAACAGTAGCACCCACCATGCCGAGCGGTCGGTGTCGTGCAGGCGACGGAACTGAACCGCCCACCACGGTAAAAACACCAGAATGCCATAGATGGTCGTCAGAATGCCCTCGCCACCGGCGCGTTGCCAGCCTAACATTTTGTCCAGCAGCCCCAGCACGAACGTAAAGATGATGTTGACCAGAATAAACATCCAGTACTCTTTGCGCCGCGCACGTCCCCGGAAACCGACATAATTTTTCAGTACTTTCAGATACCAGTCCATTTTTGCCTCAATTTTGCTCAATCACTTGTTTTTAAAGCAGCAAATTAAGAATAGACATGAATGAAATGACAGTAAATATTAACTTGATGAATTAATAAGGCATCGTGAAGGGTACCTTTGTTTAGCTGAAGCGAACATCCCGCCCGTGTGGTTCATCGAGATCCTGCCACGGACCAATCGAAATAATCCCGGTGGGATTGATGGTCTTATGGCTGCGGAAGTAGTGATTACGGATATGATCGAAATTGACAGTTTCGACAATCCCCGGCATCTGGTAGATATCGCGCAGGAAGCCGTACAGGTTCAGGTAATCGCTGATGCGGTGCTTATCGCACTTGAAGTGGGTGACATACACCGGATCAAAACGGATCAATGTGGTCCACAGGCGAATATCGGCTTCGGTGAGCTGGTTACCTGTCAGGAAGCGATGCTGCCCTAAGATCTGTTCCAGGCGTGCCAGTGATTCAAATACTTTTACCACTGCTTCGTCATAGGCCTGTTGGCTGGTGGCGAAACCGGCCTTATAGACGCCATTGTTAACGGTGTCGTAAATCCAGCCATTGAGTTCGTCAATTTTCGTTTGCAGTGCAGGCGGGTAGTAATCACCAGCTTTCGCACCCAGCGCATCAAAAGCGGTATTGAACATGCGGATGATTTCCGCTGATTCGTTGCTGACGATGGTGTGATTCTTTTTGTCCCACAGCACGGGAACGGTGACACGACCGCTATAGTGCGGATCGGCATGAAGGTAAAGCTGATACAGAAACTCGTGTTGATAGAGCGTGTCGCCGGTTGCACCTGGAAAACTGTCATCAAAGATCCAGCCATTTTCCAGCATCAGTGGGTTCACCACGGAAACAGAGATGAACGGTTCCAGACCTTTGAGTTTACGCATAATCAGCGTGCGGTGTGCCCACGGGCAGGCGAGTGAGACATAGAGATGGTAGCGGTTTTTTTCTGCGACAAAACCACCTTTGCCAGTCGGCCCAGGCGCGCCATCGGCAGTAAGCCAGTTACGAAATGCGGAAGCTGAACGTTGAAATTTACCGCCGGTGGATTTTGTGTCGTACCAGGTGTCATACCAGACACCGTCAATCAGTTGACCCATTTTTTTTCCTCCAATAGCAAAAACGAGGAGCTTCCTCCTCGTTTTTTATCGTTAAGTATAGCCTGTGCTTACCACTTTTTATTCAGCAGGCGGTCGATGCTATATGCGCCCGGACCGGTAATCGCCAGAAGCAGGTATCCACCAGAAATAGTCATATTTTTCATAAACATTAGCGAGTTCATGCCTTCGGCAAAGTTGCTGTGAAATAAAAATGCCGTCAACAGTGTAAAGCCAGCGGTAAACAGTGCGGTGGTACGCGTCAGGAAACCGAACAGGATTGCCAGGCCGCCACCGAACTCAAGCAGGATCACCAGCGGCAGCATAAAGCCCGGGACACCCATCGCTTCCATGTATTGTTGCGTGCCTGCATAACCGGTAATTTTCCCCCAACCTGCGCTAATAAACAGAATTGGCATTAAAATACGCGCTACCAGTACACCAACATCTTCTAATTTTTTCATCTTACTCTCCACTGCGCCACTCAGGCCGCTGATTGTTTTTTTCTGCAAGAGCGCGGTATTAGCGTCGTTGCTGTCGATGGAGAGAAGCATAAACGTAGTGAATGGTGATTGTTAGCAAGGAAAACTGTCAAAAATTTTCAAAAAATTTGAGGGATAAGGCCGGAATGACTCCGGCCAGAGAGGTAATTAACCGCGAAGCTGCTGCTGATTAATCGTACTTTTAACCAGACGCCAGGCACTCCAGACGCCAAAACCGCGTCTGGCCCAGCGAACCAGCATATTCGGATGGCGAATTGTCCAGATAGCCATCACGCTGCTGCCAACCAGCGCCCAGGAGCGCAAACTCAACAGCATATTCCAGCGACGATCGTAAGCGCCTGTTGCCTCCAGCCAGTCACGACGACTGGCGGAAAGATCCAGCCGTTGTTGCTGGATCTGGCTAAGTAGCTGTGCCTTGCGGCGTTCACGTTCGACTTTACCGCTCACGGGACTCCTCCTCGAGCAGTTGCCGATCGTTCGCCAGTTCATGGCGCGTATGGCGCAACAGGGTCGATTTCCGCGACTTGCGTAATGTCCAGATACCGCCAATCAGCGCTAAAAGGAACAACACCACGGTGGTGGCAATCATTGCATTCAGGCGATATTGCGGATCAATCGCCCAGATAATCAGCACCATCAGGCTCATAAGACCAAATGCAGCAAAAAGCATCGTCAGACCCAGCATCAGTAATAACTGAAAGATATTGGCTTTTTCTTCTTCCAGTTCAACCACCGCCAGCCGCAGACGTGTCTCCACCATTTCAACCATGATAGTGACAATTCGCTGCCCGATGCCCAGAACGCTTTTACCGGGCCCTTGCGCGTGCTGAGTGTCCGCCATAATTAACGACGAGACAGTAGAACGCCCAACACTACACCGACGGCAGCGCCAATGCCTACGCCTGTCCACGGATTTTCACGCACGTATTCATCGGCACGTGCCGCCGCTTCACGGGTCTGTTTGGCAATTGCATCACCGGTTTCACCCAGACGGTAACGGCTCTGTTTCAGTGCCTGCTCCGCTTTGCTGCGAATCTTACTCAACTCTTCTTTCGACTTCTCTCCTGAAGCGCTTAGTACTTCTTCCAGCGTATCAGACAGGGATTTCAACTCAGCACGCAGATGTTCCGTAGTGTGTTCTTTCGACATAGTTTTCTCCAGGTGAGTAAGTAGTGACTATTGTGGATTAGTAGGCGCGCGCTTCCAGCTTTTTCAGCTCTTCCTGCGCTTCTGCCAGTTTCCGTTCGCGTTTGGCAATCTTATCCGCATCGCCTTTTTGCTTGGCCTCGGCTAAATCATGTTTGCGTTCCGCTACCTCATCTCTCTGCTTTGCGATTTTCTTCTGATGATCGGCGCGCAGTTGGCTATCTGAACAATTGGCCCGTACTTCTCTAAGGGCTTTGTTCAGGCCGTTGATACGATTCTGGTTTTGGTGTTTTTCAGCATAGCTGATCTCCTTAAGGATATTTTGCTCCTTTTCCTGACAAAGAGTAGTGGCATAACTACTGACACTAAGAGCAAAAAGAGAAACAGCTAAAGCGATGCGGTATTTCATTCTTGAACCTTCCATTGTGACTCGGACCCATTACAGAGGAACGATTGTCCAGACAACGAAGCGGTAGTGTTAACCACCGCCTCATTAATCATAGACAGTAACAGTGAAATCACCAAAGTGAGTGATATGTTTCGGATAACAGGAAGTTATCCGAAGCGATGAGAGTTATCTCGCAGCCGGGTCAGCCACTGCATAGCCTGACTATTATTGTCCTGCTGTGCAATGATGTAGCCATGAGGCAATGTTCTGTCGAGAACAGCTTTTGCGGCGGCACTCTGGTCGCTGGAATCAAATGTAATCAGTAGAGTGTCATTCTTGGGAGTGATGCTTTTGAAAGGAATGCCGTGAGCGTCAAGGTGATGCCAGATGGAAAAACCGTCTGGCATCGTCGTGCCTTGATGAACGGCACGGATCGCCAGCGTTGAATCTTGCTGACGAACCGCGGACCAGGCCAGCAGCAGCGTGCCGACCAGCAGTAAAGCAGCGCCGGACCAGACTAGCTGACGAAGCGACATGCGAGGTATTTGCATCCCTTACCCCCGATTTCCATATTTCTTTTTCCATAACACAACTAAAGAACCTGCCAGACCAAACACCAGCAGTACCACCGGGAGCAGCATCAGGCATGACATGAGCTGATCCTCATACTTCAAAAATACCGGCGTTTTGCCGAGCATGTATCCTAAGGTTGTCAGGATCAACACCCACAGCAGACCGCTCATCCAGTTGAAGAACTGAAAACGGGCATTATTCAGCCCTGACAACCCGGCAATAGTCGGCAGTAATGTTCTGACAAACGCAATAAAGCGGCCAATCAGCAACGCGGATAAACCGTGTTTGTGAAAAAGATGATGTGCGCGTTGGTGATAGTGCGCGGGTAAATGGGAAAGCCAGTTTTGCACGGTGCGGGTATTGCCCAGCCATCGCCCCTGTATGTAACTGACCCAGCAGCCAAGGCTGGCGGCAACGGTCAGTAACAGAATCGTTTGCGGATACCCCATCGCGCCTTTAGCAATCAATACACCGACCAACACCAGTAAGCTGTCGCCCGGTAAAAAGGCTGCCGGAAGCAAGCCGTTTTCAAGGAACAAAATTACAAACAAGACAAAATACAACATGCCAATCATCGATGGATTGGCCAGCGTTTCAAAATCCTGCGCCCACAGGGCTTGCAGTAATTGGGTCAAAAGTTCCATTCATTATTCCTGGTGAATCGGTTAACGCCACGCCGGTTTTAAATGATGCACTCCCGCCAGGTTATTACTGTTTTTGTATGGATTGCGGGTCGGGACACCAACACGGCCTGAACTATTCCCTGTTAAAACGTGAGATAAGAAAACATTTAATAGCATAAATTCAAATTGAATCTAATTGTAACAAAGGTCAACGTTGTTCGTTATCAAAATTACATGTCCGTGGGGTCTGATTTTGCTGATTGCAGGGGAGGGTGGCGAGAGGATTTACACAGGCTGACACTTTATACTTTTCGCTTACTGATAAAGCGCACAGGCACCTGGCAGCGCCTGTCAGAAGAGAGGGCTATTTATTGCTATTGGCAGCCGTATCCAGATGTACAACCGGGTTTTCAGCAAACAGGTAACGGTCAGCATTGAATTCGAAATCATCACTGGTTTCGTTAAATAACATAATTTTAGTGTTTTCCAGATGCTGCCACATTGCCAGTTTAGCGGCATGGGGATCTTTGCGAATCAGCGCTTTAAGGATTTGATCGTGGTCATCGCACCAGTTATCGACGGTACGAGAATCAATGTGTTCGTGGAGTTTTTTCCAGTACGGGTTATGGCTACGCTGGGTCCACATTTTCTCAACGATGGCTGCCAGCGCCGAGTTCTGCGTTGCCAGGGCTACCTGAATATGAAACTGCAAGTCCCACTCGGAATCGCGGAAGCATTGTTCGCCGCGTGCCTGCTCCTGGATGGCCATCAGTTTCATGATGTCCTGTTTAGTGACCTGGGTAGCGGCAAACTCAGCAATATTGCTTTCGATGAGCTGGCGTGCCTGGAGCAACTCAAACGGACCGTAATTAGCAAATTCCATATTATCGTCAGCCGCTTGCTGATGGCGAGGCTGGTTGGAAACCACATGAATACCTGAGCCTTTACGCACCTCTACATAGCCTTCTACTTCCAGCATGATGATGGCTTCACGAACCACGGTGCGGCTGACGTTTTTTTCATCGGCAATAAAACGTTCGGCGGGTAATTTATCACCCACCAGATAGACGCCCTGCTCGATGCGCTCTTTCAGGTCAGCAGCAAGTTGTTGGTACAAACGGCGTGGTTCAGAGATTTCCATATGCGCTCCAGGCATGATACAGCAGACTATATTTGTTATACCACTTTTGCGAGATTTGCTCTACTCGCAGTGATGAAAAAGCCGCCTGAAAAGGCGGCTTCGAAGGGAAACTAAAACTTATACTTTGCGTTAATGTTGCGGTGCGGGATCGTTATGTGTTTCCTGCGCCACCTCAATCGCTGGTTTGTTCTGCAATACCGTCCAGATAACCAGCGCGCCTAACAGGTCGAACACTGCCAGTACCGCGAACAGCGGGCTGAAGCCGATGGTGTCAGCCAGTGCACCCACAACCAGCGCAAACAGCGTACTTGCCAGCCATGCGGACATCCCGGTCAGACCGTTTGCCGTTGCCACTTCGTTACGACCGAACACGTCAGAAGAGAGCGTAATCAGCGCGCCAGACAGTGCCTGGTGAGCAAAACCACCGATACACAGCAGCATAATCGCTACATACGGGTTGGTGAACAGACCGATCATACCCGGGCCAATCATCAGTACCGCACCCAGCGTTACAACCATCTTACGGGACACGATCAGGTTCACACCAAACCAGCGCTGGAACAGCGGCGGCAGGTAACCACCGAGGATGCAACCGAGGTCAGCAAACAGCATCGGCATCCAGGCAAACATAGCGATCTCTTTCAGGTTAAAGCCGTAAACTTTAAACATGAACAGCGGGATCCACGCGTTGAAAGTACCCCAGGCGGGTTCCGCCAGGAAGCGCGGCAGTGCGATACCCCAGAACTGACGGTTACGCAGGATCTGACCAACGGACAGTTTTTTCGCCGTGCCAACCTGGTGCTGGGCTTCCTGACCATTAATAATGTAGTCGCGTTCTTCATCGGTCAGATGCTTCTGGTCGCGTGGATGCTTATAGAAAATCAGCCATGCCATCGCCCAGATAAAGCTCAATGCACCAGAGATGATAAATGCCATCTGCCAGCTATGCATTACGATTGCCCATACTACCAGCGGCGGTGCAATCATCGCGCCAATTGAAGAACCAACGTTAAAGTAACCTACTGCGATGGAACGCTCTTTCGCCGGGAACCATTCGGAGCTGGCTTTCAGACCCGCCGGGATCATTGCCGCTTCAGCAGCACCTACTGCACCACGAGCAATCGCCAGGCCGCCCCAGCTACCCGCCAGCGCGGTAGCGCCACAGAACACTGCCCACAACACGGCAAACATCGCGTAACCGATTTTTGTACCCAGAACATCCAGTACATAACCCGCTACCGGTTGCATGATCGTATAAGCAGCAGAATAGGCTGCGATGATGTAGGAATACTGTTGGGTGGAGATGTTTAACTCTTCCATCAGAGTTGGCGCAGCCGCCGCTACAGTGTTACGCGTCAGGTAGCCAAGCACGGTGCCGAGCGTCACCAGTGCGATCATGTACCAACGTAACCCTTTAATTTTACGCATGTAAAACCTCATCGTTTTGTTATATCCGCAGGAATCGCGGCCATCATCCCGCCAGAGGCTGAAGATGTTAGTTACGACCGGGTAACCGAAAAAAAACCGGCACGCCCCGAACGTTGCCATGAAAGTTTCGTGCTAATTCGGCTTCCGTACCGGTCAACCCGATTCATCTAACAAATGAATGAATCAGCAATTTGCATTCCGTCGACTTATGATTTGCGACGGCAGAAAGATAACTTGTCATACAACTTTAAAAGGTGAGAGCCATCACAAATGTGCGAATATTTGTAGGGACATTACTGGATAATGACGAGGCCAGAAATGGCGCGGCTTGCGGCGGTGTTTACCACTTTGAGAGTAATTTTTTTAACTACGTTTATTGATCTAACTCACGAAAATATCTTCTGGCTCTGGAAATTGGTGTGATAACTTTGTCAGCATCGCACCATAAGCAAGCTAGCTCACTCGTTGAGAGGAAGACGAAAATGACTCCGTTTATGACTGAAGATTTCCTGTTAGATACTGAATTTGCCCGCCGCCTGTATCACGACTACGCAAAAGACCAGCCGATTTTCGATTACCACTGTCATTTGCCGCCGCAGCAGATCGCAGAAGATTATCGCTTTAAGAATTTGTATGACATCTGGTTGAAAGGTGATCACTACAAATGGCGTGCAATGCGTACCAATGGCGTGGCTGAACGCTTGTGTACAGGTGATGCCTCTGACCGTGAGAAGTTTGATGCGTGGGCGGCGACCGTTCCACACACTATCGGCAACCCGTTATACCACTGGACGCATCTGGAACTGCGCCGTCCGTTTGGTATCACCGGTAAACTGCTGTCTCCGTCGACTGCCGATGAGATCTGGAACGAATGTAACGAATTGCTGGCGCAAGATAACTTCTCCGCGCGCGGCATCATGCAGCAGATGAACGTGAAAATGGTTGGCACCACCGACGATCCGATTGATTCTCTGGAACATCACGCAGAGATCGCCAAAGACGGTTCTTTCACCATTAAAGTGCTGCCGAGCTGGCGTCCGGATAAAGCCTTCAACATCGAACAGGCGACTTTTAACGACTATATGGCGAAGCTGGGCGAAGTTTCCGACACCGACATTCGCCGCTTTGCTGATCTGCAAACCGCCCTGACCAAACGTCTGGATCACTTCGCCGCTCACGGTTGTAAAGTGTCTGACCACGCGCTGGATGTGGTGATGTTTGCCGAAGCGAACGAAGCGGAACTGGATAGCATCCTGGCACGCCGTCTGGCTGGTGAAACTCTGAGTGAGCACGAAGTGGCACAGTTTAAAACTGCGGTACTGGTGTTCCTTGGTGCCGAATACGCACGTCGCGGTTGGGTGCAGCAGTACCACATTGGCGCACTGCGTAATAACAACCTGCGTCAGTTCAAACTGCTGGGGCCGGATGTAGGCTTCGACTCCATCAACGACCGTCCGATGGCGGAAGAACTGTCTAAGCTGCTGAGCAAACAGAACGAAGAAAACCTGCTGCCAAAAACCATTCTTTACTGCCTGAACCCGCGCGATAACGAAGTGCTGGGCACCATGATCGGTAACTTCCAGGGCGAAGGTATGCCGGGCAAAATGCAGTTCGGTTCCGGCTGGTGGTTTAACGACCAGAAAGACGGTATGGAACGTCAGATGACCCAACTGGCGCAGCTCGGTCTGCTGAGCCGCTTTGTCGGTATGCTGACTGACAGCCGTAGTTTCCTGTCATACACCCGTCACGAATACTTCCGCCGCATTCTGTGCCAGATGATCGGTCGCTGGGTGGAAGCAGGCGAAGCACCGGCGGACATCAACCTGCTGGGCGAGATGGTGAAAAATATTTGCTTTAACAATGCGCGTGACTACTTCGCCATTGAACTGAACTAAGGTCTGGGGTTGATATGCAATACATCAAGATCCATGCGCTGGATAACGTCGCGGTCGCTTTAGCGGATCTGGCTGAAGGCACAGAAGTCAGTGTCGATAGCCAGACTGTTACGCTGCGTCAGGACGTCGCTCGTGGACATAAATTTGCGTTAACGGATATCGCAAAAGGAGCCAACGTCATTAAATATGGTCTGCCGATTGGTTATGCATTGGCGGATATTGCGGCGGGGGAACACGTTCACGCCCACAAT
The DNA here is from genome assembly GCF_003027595.1 of Escherichia sp. 20412-1. Taxonomy (NCBI): domain Bacteria; kingdom Pseudomonadati; phylum Pseudomonadota; class Gammaproteobacteria; order Enterobacterales; family Enterobacteriaceae; genus Escherichia; species Escherichia sp. 20412-1. Next base: position 128,490 of record NZ_PYQM01000007.1, read on the forward strand.
ACGCGCACGAATCTGAGCGATCTGGATCAGTATCGCTATCAACCTGATTTTCACGATCTGCCAGCACAAGCGGCAGATCGTGAAGTGCAGATCTATCGTCGCGCTAACGGCGATGTCGGGGTGCGTAATGAGTTGTGGATCTTGCCGACCGTTGGCTGTGTCAATGGCATCGCGCGGCAGATCCAGAATCGTTTCCTGAAAGAGACTAACAACGCCGAAGGGACTGATGGTGTGTTCCTCTTCAGCCACACCTACGGCTGCTCGCAGTTGGGCGACGATCACATCAATACTCGTACTATGCTGCAAAACATGGTGCGCCATCCGAATGCGGGCGCAGTACTGGTGATTGGTCTGGGTTGTGAAAACAACCAGGTTGATGCTTTTCGCGAAACGCTGGGGGATATTGATCCTGAACGCGTTCATTTCATGATCTGCCAGCAGCAGGACGATGAAATCGAAGCCGGGATCGAACATCTGCATCAGTTGTATAACGTGATGCGCAACGACAAGCGCGAGCCGGGCAAACTCAGTGAACTGAAGTTTGGTCTGGAGTGCGGCGGTTCCGACGGTCTTTCTGGTATTACCGCTAACCCGATGCTGGGGCGTTTTTCTGACTACGTGATTGCTAATGGCGGTACTACCGTACTGACCGAAGTGCCGGAGATGTTCGGTGCAGAGCAGTTGCTGATGAGTCATTGCCGCGATGAAGCGACGTTTGAAAAACTGGTTACTATGGTTAACGACTTCAAACAGTACTTTATTGCCCATGACCAGCCGATCTACGAAAACCCATCACCGGGGAACAAAGCAGGCGGTATTACCACGCTGGAAGACAAATCACTTGGTTGTACTCAGAAAGCGGGTTCCAGCGAAGTGGTTGATGTGTTGCGTTATGGCGAACGTCTGAAAACGCCGGGACTGAACCTGTTAAGCGCGCCGGGTAACGATGCCGTGGCAACCAGCGCACTGGCGGGCGCAGGCTGCCATATGGTGTTGTTCAGTACTGGTCGCGGTACGCCGTATGGTGGTTTTGTTCCAACAGTGAAAATCGCCACCAACAGCGAACTGGCGGCGAAGAAAAAACACTGGATCGACTTTGACGCGGGTCAGTTGATCCACGGTAAAGCGATGCCGCAGTTGCTGGAAGAGTTTATCGACACCATCGTTGAGTTTGCCAACGGTAAGCAAACTTGCAACGAGCGTAACGACTTCCGCGAACTGGCGATCTTTAAAAGCGGCGTAACGTTATAAGATCGAAATGAGTTGTTAATAAAAAACGGCGTTTCATAATGTGAAGCGCCGTTTGCTTTTCCATACCTGCTAAGGATTTATCATGACCGCGTATTGGCTGGCCCAGGGCGTGGGTGTCATCGCCTTTCTGATTGGTATCACAACATTTTTCAACCGTGACGAACGTCGCTTCAAAAAGCAGCTTTCGGTCTATAGCGCCGTTATCGGCGTGCATTTCTTTCTCCTGGGCACCTATCCTGCCGGTGCCAGTGCCATCCTTAACGCCATCCGTACACTGATTACCCTACGCACGCGCAGCTTATGGGTGATGACAATCTTCATTGTGCTCACTGGCGGAATTGGCCTGGCGAAGTTCCATCATCCTGTTGAATTGCTGCCGGTTATTGGCACGATCGTCAGTACCTGGGCGCTGTTTCGCTGTAAAGGGCTGACTATGCGCTGCGTGATGTGGTTTTCAACGTGTTGCTGGGTGATTCACAACTTTTGGGCCGGGTCGATTGGTGGCACGATGATTGAAGGCAGTTTTCTGTTGATGAATGGCCTGAATATCATTCGTTTCTGGCGGATGCAGAAAAGGGGAATTGATCCGTTTAAAGTAGAGAAAACCCCTTCCGCCGTAGACGAAAGGGGTTAAGCATTAATTACGCAGGGCGCTATTTGCCAGACGCTCATCTTCTGCCTGGCATGCTGCCGCGGTGAACAGCACGTCAGTTGACGAGTTCAGCGCGGTTTCGCAGGAGTCCTGCAATACGCCGATAATAAAGCCGACGGCGACCACCTGCATGGCGATGTCGTTTGGGATACCGAACATATTACAGGCCAGCGGGATCAGCAGCAGAGAACCACCAGCTACGCCTGATGCGCCACAGGCACACAAAGAAGCAACCACGCTCAACAGCAGAGCCGTGGGCAGATCCACCGGAATACCCAGCGTATTGACCGCTGCCAGCGTCAACACCGTAATGGTGATCGCCGCGCCCGCCATATTGATGGTTGCTCCCAGCGGAATAGAAACGGAATAGGTATCACGATCCAGATTCAGCTTTTCGCACAGCGCCATATTCACCGGAATATTCGCCGCAGAGCTACGGGTGAAGAAGGCGTACACGCCGCTTTCACGTAGGCACAGCAGTACCAGCGGGAACGGATTACGACGAATTTTCCACCATACCAGCAGTGGATTAACCACCAGCGCCACCAATAGCATACAGCCAACCAGCACCGCGAGCAGTTGCGCATAACCCCACAACGTGTCGAACCCTGTGGTTGCCAGCGTAGAAGAAACCAGGCCAAAAATACCGATCGGCGCGAAGCGAATCACCAGCTTCACCATAAAGGTGACGGCATTCGACATATCGTTGACCAGGTTTTTGGTGGTCTCGTTACCATGACGCAGGGCAAAACCGAGGCCAATCGCCCACACCAGAATCCCGATGTAATTACCTTTTAGCAGGGCGTCGATAGGGTTGGAAACCATACTCATCAGCAACCCGCGCATGACCTCAATAATGCCTGACGGGGGGGTAATATCCCCCGCACTGCTGGATAAATGCAGAGTAGAAGGGAAGGCGAAGCTGAAGACAACTGCGGCCAGTGCAGCGGAGAAAGTACCCAGCAAATAGAGAAACAGAATAGGGCGGATATTGGTTTTTTGTCCGTGCTGGTGGTTAGCGATGGAAGCCATTACCAGCATCAGCACCAGGATTGGCGCTACAGCTTTCAGCGCGCCGACGAACAGGGTGCCTAACAGGCCGACAGCTTCAGCCGCCGGTTTTGAGATCCATGCCAGGAGAATCCCCAGAACAAGGCCGACCAGGATTTGTTTTACCAGGCTGCCATGAGCCAGACGCCGGAATATCCCCGGTGAACGTTGCGTAGTCATTTTTCGATCCTTTCGTTGTGTTGTCGCACATCCCTGGTGCGTTCTGTCGACGCATCTTTCAGGATGTAACAAAGTATTTGCAAGGTTGAGTATAAGGAAAGTTGTGGGTTCGGGAAGCTAAAAATACTGGATTTTAAAGAGAGGTCATGTTTTGCAACTTAATTGTTACATTTATTTGACATAAACAGAGGGAAGGACTGACTACTAAGGCTGATTAGATAACATATGGGCAAAACTATTTGGAGTATGAGAACGGTTGCGCTCCTTTAATGTGCAATGCCATATAAAGTCACTGGCGCAGGGAGCGCGCAGGGGGCGGCCAATCGCCGCTGCCCCCTGCACCCCGGGCTCTGGCGAACAAAATCGCCGCCGCGCGGTTCCCTCAGCTTATCCCTTGCGGCTATCGGGTACGGGCGCGAGGTAACATCCCTGTAAAACGCGCCCTCGCCGCGCATCCCTGCGGTCTTTTTGTAACGAGCTATAAGTCGATTACATAATTAATAGCTCATCTTTGTCTGGAATGAGTTATCTCCAGTAATGGCTTAATATACAGCGAATTACTCTACCCGCTGCTTATCATGCTGATAATTCACCCACGCGTTGATAATAAACGTCGTCACCAGAATGCCAAACACCACGCCCAGCGAGACGGCGATCGGAATATGGTAGAAATCGACAATCAGCATCTTGATACCAATAAACACCAGAATCACCGCCAGGCCATATTTGAGCATCGAGAAACGCTCCGCCACGCCCGCCAGCAGGAAATACATCGCACGCAGGCCGAGTATCGCAAACAGGTTTGAGGTCAGCACAATGAACGGATCGGTGGTGACGGCGAAGATTGCCGGAATGCTATCCACGGCGAAAATCACGTCGCTTAACTCCACCAGAATCAACACCAGCATCAGCGGCGTGGCATACAGCAAGCCATTCTTACGCACAAAGAAGTGCTCGTTGTCGATGGTGTCGGTCATGCGCAAATGACCCCGCAGCCAGCGTACCAGCGGCTTGTCGCCAATCCCTGATTCGTCTTCATGGGCCAATGCCATCTTCACGCCAGTAAACAGCAGGAATGCGCCAAAGATATACAGGATCCAGTCGAACTGCGAAATCAGCCAGCTACCGGTGAAGATCATGATAGTACGCAGGACAATCGCCCCGAGCACGCCATACACCAGCACGCGGCGTTGTAATGCCGCCGGAACAGAGAAATAGCTGAACAACATCAGCCAGACAAAGACGTTATCAACCGCCAGAGATTTCTCAATCAGATAACCAGTGAGGAAGGCCAGCGCCTGCGGGTCCGCGACTTCGCGTCCCTGTGTCTGCGCCAGATACCACCAGAAAGCGGCGTTAAACAGTAACGACAGCGTCACCCAAACCAGTGACCAGGCTGCAGCCTGTTTCATGGTCATAGCGTGCGCACCCCGACGCCCCTGCAACAACAGGTCGATAGCCAGCATAACAGCGACAACGACAGCGAATCCGCCCCATAACAACGGCGTGCCGACAGTATTCATAGAAGTTCCTTACACATAAAAAAACGGCCAACGTCGGAAGACGTCAGCCGCTGCTTTTTATGCATAGACCTCGCCTTCCGGCAAGGTCTCACTTACAACAAAAAAGGAATACGTCTGCGTATTCCTTTCGGGTTGCCCGGTGACCGGATGTGGTTTTTCACACATCGTAATGACGATCGACCGGCAATGAAGTTACTCCCCTTTGCAGGTAACAAAGTATGACAGACCATTCATCCAGTCAATGGTCTGTTACATGCCTTTTACACTGCTTTACGGTAACAATTATTGCTTTACGCTATCTGCCGGAAAAATCCCCCCGGTCTGGCGGCGGATCTCGGTCAGCAGTTTGGCGGTGATACGACTGACTGCCAGACCCGGATGATCTACCAGATGCTCATCCACCAGAGTGGCGAACAGCTCTGCTTCGTAGAGCATGGTATTAATATGCTGCGGCAAGGTGAGATCCTGCATCTGGCTGCCACGCGGTACAAAACAGACTTTCTGGCACTCGGAAAGTTTTTCAATTACCAGTGATCCTGCTTCGCCCTGAATCTCGCTTGCCAGTACAGAATCGCTGACTTTGGAGTGCTGCAACGTAACGCTGAAATCACCGTAATCCATCACCACCACGCCGTGGGCATCCACGCCGCTTGCCAGCAAACTGGCGGTTGCCTGCACGCTTTTCGGCTCACCAAATAACGCCACTGCCGACGCCAGGCAGTAAAAGCCGATATCCATGATCGAGCCGTTAGAGAACGCCGGATTAAAGGTATTGGGATTCTCGCCGTCGAGATAACGTTGATAACGCGAAGAGTACTGGCAGTAGTTAAAAAAGACTTTACGCAATTTGCCGACTTTCGGCAGCGCCTGGCGTAACAAATGAAAGTTAGGCAGGCTGGCCGTTTTAAATGCTTCAAACAGCACCACCTGATTTTCCCGCGCGCAGGCAATAGCGGCATCCACTTCCGCCAGATTCGACGCCAGCGGTTTCTCGCAAATTACATGCATTTTGTGACTGAGGAAAAGCTGCGTCTGGGAAAAATGCAGGGCATTCGGGCTGGCAATATACACCGCGTCAATGGCATCGCTTTCCGCCATCGCTTCCAGCGAAGTGAACAGATGCTCGACAGAAAAATCATTGGCGAAGTGCTGGGCCTGTTCAAGGCTGCGGGAATAGACGGCGGTTAACTTATATTTGCCGCTCTCATGGGCGGCCTCGACGAACTGGCGGGTGATCCAGTTCGTGCCAATCACGGCGAAACGTATCATAACGCGTGGTTACTCCATAAAGGGATTCTGTCGTCAATGTAGCACGCCTTTTTCATCTTCGGCGTGCGTGGATACGCATTATTTCTGCGCCGGACAGCCATGTTCGCTAAATGGCCCAATCATGACCGACGGCCCGAGATATTTCGGCTGGCGATGGAGGATTTTGGCGTCAATCACCGCGCTGACGCGAGCGAGTTTTTCCCGCAGTTGAGTATAAAAACCCTGTTTCATATTCAGGTCAGGGGCATTAAAACCGATAGCATCGATGCCGTACTGTTTTGCCAGCCAGATGGCGCGTTGGTTATGAAATTTTTGCGAAATAATGGTGATATGGTTCTCACCAAACACTTTATTGGCGCGCACCACCGAATCAAGCGTTGAGAATCCGGCATAATCGCAGAAGATGACTTTCGCCGGTACGCCTTTAGCGATGAGCGCCCGCTGCATTCCTGACGCTTCATCGTAATTTTTTCGTCCGTTATCGCCACTGACCAACAGCCACTTCACTTTTCCGGCGTGGTACAACTCTGCGGCGCTATCAATACGTCGGGTAAAGTAGCGATTACCCGGCTTTGCTCCCAGCAATAACCCCACGTTACGTACCGGAACTGCGTTGACATCGCTCCATGTTAGTTGCTGGCTGGCGTTGACCATCGCCCGATCGCTGATAAAAACCGTCGCGCCTGCTACAAGCAACAGTAAACAGGCAATCTTAAGAATCCGGCGGGAAAAACAAACGCGACGAAGAAGGCGGAAAAATGCGCGCAGCATGGTCGTTATCCTTAACGAAAGAGGGACGTCGATTTTAGGCGTTAATGGGAGAAAATATAACGCCTGAATCCATTTTCAGATTTTGCCCCGGCCAAGCGACAGTTGCGTCAACCACAGGCGAGTGTCGAACTCAAGCTGGTGATACTGTGGTTCCATATGACAGCACAACTGGTAGAACGCTTTGTTGTGCTCCTTCTCTTTCAGATGCGCCAGTTCATGCACCACGATCATGCGCAAAAACGGTTCCGGCGCGTTGCGAAACACGGTAGCAACGCGAATTTCAGCCTTCGCTTTCAGCTTGCCGCCCTGCACGCGGGAAACAGCAGTATGTAATCCCAGCGCGTTTTTCAGCACGTGGATCTTATTGTCATACATCACTTTATTGATCGGCGGGGCATTACGCAGAAACTGATTTTTCAGATCCTGAGTGTATTGCCAGAGGGCTTTATCGGTGGCGTAGTCGTGCGTTCCCGGATAGCGTTTTGCCAGCACATCACCCAGACGCTGTTCATTAATTAGCGTGCGCACCTGGGAAAGTAGCTGCTCGGGATAGCCCTGAAGATAAGTAAGATTGCTCATAACTGCCCATGAAAAAGAGAAAAAGGGTATACTCACGCACCCTTTTCAGGGGCAACGTCGAAATTTTATCATTCAGGAGGGCCGATGAGCCACTTAGACAACGGTTTCCGTTCACTGACACTACAACGTTTTCCGGCGACGGATGACGTTAACCCGCTACAGGCGTGGGAAGCGGCGGATGAATATTTGCTGCAACAGTTGGACGACACAGAAATCCGCGGCCCGGTGTTAATCCTGAATGATGCTTTCGGTGCGTTAAGCTGCGCGCTGGCGGAACATAAACCGTACAGTATTGGTGATTCGTATATCAGCGAGCTGGCAACGCGCGAGAATTTGCGTCTCAACGGGATTGATGAGTCGAGCGTGAAGTTTCTCGACAGCACTGCCGACTACCCGCAACAGCCGGGCGTGGTGTTGATCAAGGTGCCGAAAACGCTGGCGTTGCTGGAACAACAACTGCGTGCGCTGCGCAAAGTGGTCACGCCGGATACACGTATTATTGCTGGCGCTAAAGCCCGCGACATTCACACTTCCACGCTGGAACTGTTCGAAAAAGTGCTCGGCCCAACCACCACCACGCTGGCATGGAAAAAAGCGCGACTGATTAACTGTACCTTCAATGAACCGCCGCTGGCTGATGCACCGCAGACCGTTAGCTGGAAACTGGAAGGCACCGACTGGACTATCCACAACCATGCGAATGTCTTCTCCCGCACCGGGCTGGATATTGGCGCGCGTTTCTTTATGCAGCATCTGCCGGAAAATCTTGAAGGGGAGATTGTCGATCTCGGCTGTGGTAATGGCGTCATTGGTCTGACGCTGCTTGATAAAAACCCGCAGGCGAAAGTGGTGTTTGTCGATGAATCACCGATGGCAGTTGCTTCCAGCCGATTGAACGTAGAAACCAACATGCCTGAAGCGCTGGATCGCTGCGAGTTTATGATCAACAACGCACTTTCTGGCGTAGAGCCTTTTCGCTTTAATGCTGTGCTCTGCAACCCGCCGTTTCACCAGCAACATGCGCTGACCGATAACGTTGCCTGGGAGATGTTCCACCACGCCCGCCGCTGCCTGAAAATCAACGGTGAGCTGTATATCGTTGCCAACCGCCATCTGGATTACTTTCACAAACTGAAGAAGATTTTTGGCAATTGCACCACTATCGCGACGAATAATAAATTTGTGGTGCTGAAAGCAGTGAAGCTGGGGCGTCGTCGATAAGGTTGGGAGCTACCTGCCGGATGCGGCGTAAACGCTTATCCGGCTTACATTCAGCACGTTACCCCCAGGCCGGATAAGACGCGTCAAGCGTCGCATCCGGCACTTCAAAGAACGATTTAAATCTCCAGCGCAAGCCGCGTCCCCTGAGCTATCGCTCGTCGTGCGTCCAGCTCCATAGCCACATCGCAGCCGCCAATTAAATGCACGGTTTTCCCGCTATCAATGAGCGGTTGTGCCAGTGCGCGGTTTGGCTCTTGCCCTGCACAGATCACCACATGATCTACTGCGAATACCTGTGTTTCACCGTTGATCACCACATGCAGTCCGTCATCATCGATCTTCTGATAACTTACGCCTGGGATCATTTTCACGCCGCGCGAGAGCAGGGTGGTACGATGGATCCAACCGGTGGTTTTACCCAATCCCTGACCTGGTTTGCTGGCTTTACGTTGGAGCATTACGATTTGTCGTGGGCTACGGGGGATCTGTATACCTTGCGAACTTAAGCCACCAGCTTGTTGCAGGCTGCTGTCGATCCCCCATTCTGTGCAGAATTCAGCGATATTCTGGCTGGTGGATTCGCCTGGCTGACTCAAATACATTGCCGTATCAAAACCAATACCGCCACAACCGATGATGGCGACTTTGTTGCCCACTGGCGCTTTGTCGCGCAGTACATCGAGGTAACTCAGTACTTTCGGATGATCGATCCCGTCGATGGGCGGAATACGCGGCACGATCCCGCTGGCAAGGATCGTTTCATCGAACGCCTGTAATTGATCCGCCGTCACGGTGTGATTGAGTTTCAGCGTCACGCCCGTCACTTCGATCATCCGGCGGTAGTAACGCAGTGTTTCGTAGAACTCCTCTTTACCGGGGATCTGTTTGGCAATGTTGAACTGCCCACCGATCTCGCCGTGAGTATCAAACAGCGTTACCTGATGTCCACGTGCTGCTGCGTTAATGGCAAACGCCAGCCCCGCCGGACCTGCACCGACCACCGCCAGATTTTTTTTCTGCATAGCAGGAAGGATTGGCATTTTGGTTTCATGGCAGGCGCGAGGATTGACCAGACACGAAGTCACTTTGCCGACGAAGATCTGATCCAGACAGGCCTGGTTACAGCCAATACAGGTGTTGATCTCATCAGCTCTCCCCGATTGCGCTTTTGACAGCAGCTCGGCATCAGCCAGAAACGGTCGCGCCATCGACACCATGTCCGCATCGCCACGCGAGAGGATATCGTCGGCAACCTGCGGATCGTTAATTCGGTTGGTGGTCACCAGCGGCAGTGATACATGGCCTTTCAGTTTGCGCGTGACCCAACTGAATGCGCCGCGCGGCACGGGAGTGGCGATGGTCGGAATCCGCGCTTCATGCCAGCCAATGCCGGTATTGATAATGGTTGCGCCAGCCGTTTCAATGGCCTGCGCCAGTTGTACCGTTTCGGTAAAAGTGCTGCCGCCTTCTACCAGATCGAGCATCGACAGACGGTAGATAATAATGAAATCGTTGCCGACGCGTTCGCGCACTGCACGTACCACTTCAACGGCAAACCGCATCCGGTTAGGGTAATCACCACCCCACTGGTCGCTACGCTGGTTGGTGCGCAGAGTCAGAAATTCGTTGATCAAATACCCTTCGGAACCCATAACTTCTACGCCATCGTATCCGGCCTCCCGCGCCAGTTGCGCACAGCGGGCGAAATCGTTGATCAGTTGCAGGATCTCTTCATGGCTTAACTCATGAGGAACGAAATGGTTGATGGGAGCCTGCAATGCGGACGGGGCGACCAGATGCGGCTGGTAACTGTAGCGCCCGGTATGCAAAATTTGTAGGGCGATTTTGCCGCCTTCCTGATGTACCGCTTCGGTAATAATGCGATGGTGTGGGATCTGACTGGCGTCGTTGAGCATTGCGCCGCCTTCCATGCCAACGCCCGTTAAATCTGGTGCGATACCGCCGCTGACAATCAGCGCCACGCCGTGGCGGGCGCGTTCGGCATAAAACGCCGCCAGCCGCTCAGCGCCATCCGGGTATTCCTCCAGCCCGGTGTGCATTGACCCCATCAGTACGCGGTTTTTTAACGTGGTGAAGCCTAAATCAAGCGGGGCGAACAGCGACGGGTAGCTCATAAGATTGTCCAGTATGTAAAATAATTGTTATGTGGTCGGATGAGTTCTAATTTAGCCGTCGCCGGAGAAAAGGGAAAAGGGGAATGCGGGGTTTGTGATGGGATTCAAAAAGAATACGCCCGATGGTAATGCCGGATGCGACGCTTGCCGCGTCTTATCCGGCCTACGGGCGTACATGTAGGGCGGATAAGGCGTTCACGCCGCATCCGCCAGCCGTTGTAAATTACTGCTTACGGAAAAAATCGTTATACAACATATACAAATGCGCTGCGCTCCAGGAGAAATTTGGGGCACCTTGCTGTGCGCCGGTCAGCGGGTTGTAATTCTCCTGAATCGGACCGTCGGCGGTTAAGCCTTTGGCGTGCTGGAAAAAAGTATCCGCAAGTTTCAGGGCATCATCGCGATAACCGTAACGCTCCATACCTTTCAGAGCAAACCAGAACTGATCCACCCATACGCGCCCGCGCCAGTAGATATCCGCGCCAAAGGCCGGATTGGTTAACGCTGCCGTTCCCAGTGGGACAAAGGTGTTGAACTCTTTGGTGTCCAGCATCACCTTCACCACCGCGTCGGCATTGGCCTGCGTTGCTGCACCATTAAACAGCGGCGACCAGCCTTCCGGCCCTTTACCGCGCTCGACAATCGGCTTGCCCGCGCAGCCGTTCGCTAACGGTTTATCTTCAATGCGTATGTCATAGTAGAACTGTGTGGCCGGGTCGAACATACAAGTATTGATGTAATCTGCGAGCTGTACTGCCAACTGGCGATAACGTTTGGCTTCTTCGGGTTTGCCGAGGATTTTCGCCATCTCGGCCAGATAATGATTATCGCTGTACATATAGCTGGCCTGATCCACCGATTCCTGTAACAACGAGTAGCCCAGCAACGTCCCGTCCTGACTGCGGTTTTCAGCGAATTTCACCGTCCAGTCACTACGTTTGCCGCCGTTAGCGACATATTTATCCAATTGTTCTTTGTCGATAAAACCAAAGACGGCTGCATCATCACGACCCGATTCCCACGACGCGGCAACCTGCGCCGGAATTTCCAGGCTGTCGTACTGGCCTTTCTCAACTACCCGGGCGTAATTGTTCAGCCCGGACTGCGTCTCTTCTTTGTCGCCTTTTTTCACTGTAAACAGCATCTCGCCATTCTCAGTATTGTGGGCTTTATCGCGGGTTGCGCCATATTCCGGTACGCCGTTGCCGTTATGATCGCGGTTACGTAACCACCAATCGTGATAGGCCACCAGTTTCGGGTACATCTCTGCCAACCAGCCTTTATCCTGGGTGACGTTGTACACTTCCATCACCGACCAGGCGGCAAGACTGGGTTTGGTATTACGTTCATTCCAGTTGCCGCCATCGCCGCCACGCTCGGGGCTAAGGTTCCACGCAATCAGGTCCGGCACAAATCCCACATCCTGCGGACGCACGGCGTCGCCAGGTTGGATCTGCCAGGAGAAGACCGCGCGGATATTCTCTTTGGCGATGTCCGGATTGAAATGCGCCATCGCAAACGCCTGCTTCCAGGTATCCCACGGCCAGGTCTGATTGCCGGAGAACCAACGCCCGGTTACCGACGGCGTGACGGTGTTATATTTCACCGCACCGCCCGGCGAACGCCAGTTGCCGTTGAGGGTTTCGATCGCTTTCACCGCGACGCGCGTCTGCTCCAGCGTCGCATCCGGATTGGTTAACCCTTTCTTCAGGTACTCTTCCCAGCGTCGCTGCGAGGCGGTGAGATAAAACGCCGGACGCGCCAGAATATCGCGGATTTGCATCTGTTCTTTGCTGACTTCCTGGGCGGTCAGCAGATGGGAATAGGTGGTATAGAGTGTCGTCGAACCGTTGATATGCGCCTTACTGGTAAAGCGATTACCGTTGATTTCAGTCTGCATCGGTAATGATTTATGCACCTGATATTCCGATTCGCCGGAGGTCAGCAGATCCCAGGTGGCGCGCACTTTGCCAAAGGTAACTTTCAGGCCATCACGGGTGGCGCTGATCTTGCGTTGATAATCAGGGTACTCGCCAGTAATGGTTTTATCAGAAAGCGGTTTCCCTTCTTTCGCTTCCAGTTTTTCCAGCAGCTCGCCGTCCCACACCAGATCCAGCGGTTTATCGCTGGTGATTTTGGTTTCCAGTAGTGACGTGCGCGGCGTGGCGAAGCGCAGAGTCATTTCTATCTGCACATCTTTTGCTGTCAGCTTTTGCACCAGCGCACCGGGAATACTGTATGCCTCCGGTGTGAAGTCGACTTTTTGGCCGTCCTGCCAGACAGTCAGGCGGTCGAAATTGGTGGCCATAAAGTTGATGTACTCTTCCGTTAGCAGTGCAACGCCCGGAAAGCCACCCATGGTGTTCGGGCCGTCAGGCAACAGGTGGCCATGCCAGGCACCGAGATCGAAAAATGGGTTAAAACGCTGGTGGTCGTCGTAATCGTAATCCTTCATGTACTGCGGCGCGCCGGTACGGTTAATCACGTTTTTATAATTGTCGGCGTTAGCGGCATGGGCGGAAAAGCTCATCAGCAGGGCGCAGACTACTGGCGTTAAAATGGTTTTGATTTTCATGAGATTACTGTCCTTATTACCAGTAAAAATATTGCATCAGGAAGAGTTGGTCGCTGGGATCGTGAGAGGCATTTTTCATGTAGAAGCGGCTGTCAAAAGCCGTTGCGAAACGTCCACCACCGTACTCGTACCAGATACCAAACTGCATGAAAGAGGTGGTTTCATCGTCTGCGTGGTCAGGGCGATGTCTGGCGTAGGTGTAAGCGGTGGAGAGATAAATGCCTTTTAACGCTTCATACATGGCGCTCACCATCATCCCGCTTTCACTTCCCGGTACGTCCAGCCCGTCGGCGCGTCCGGTATGGTGCCAGGCGCGTGCGGCGAAGTTAGGGGTAAGCAGGCCAGTGAGATAAAGCTGTCCTGTGCCGTCGGTAATTTCCAGACCGTTCATCCAGGTGATGCCTTCGGCAAGGTCATACTGGATGTAACCGTTCATCATTGCCGGATAGGTGTATTTATCGTCGTAGCGATCGTATTTGCCAAAATGCAGCCAGGCTTTGCTTTCGTCATGATGTCCGGCAGGTGTGGCGGTGACGCTATAACGAAAATTACCGGTTAGGTTTTGTACCTTCAGCGCGGTCATAATGTCACGGGTATTGGGAATGACGTAGCCCAGATCGGGCGTGAAATCGCCCCACCATTGCAGGTCATCCAGTGAGGAATCCTGACGCAGACTCAGCATGATTTCGGTGCCATCATTGGTACGATAACCGCCATAGAAACGGTTAATCCCACCTTCAAAACCGCCCCAGCTATGGTCAGGCACCCATGCATTGCCGTCGTGGTCGGCCTGCACGGTCCAGCCTTCGTCGTAAATCAGGCCGAACCAGGAGCCATACTTCATCTCCAGGCCACCTTCAATATAGGTGCCGTCACTGTATTTATGTTTATTCTCACCCTCTAAATCCATATATCCACCAACCCCTAATTCGCCGTAAAAACGAAATGAAGGAGAAGACGTCGAAGTAATCGCGGGTGTTTTTGTGTCGTCATGTTCTGCCGGACGTGCTTCATCAGCGGCCGCAAAAAACGCGTAGCAAAACGGCAGAGCAACTAATGCTCTGCAAGGCGTACTATTAAATTTCATAATGTTAATCCATGAGCTAAAGAAAAAGTACAGCCTTTTATCGACATAATTAATAATGTTAAAAATACTCAGGCAGAAACTATTTTCCCTCTCCCCATCCAGGAAGAGGGAAAATGCCTGCTCATTTTTTATTAGTCTGCTTAATCCACGTTGTTGGCTGGCGTCGCTTCAATATGGCGTTCTTCAGCCGTTAATCCTTTTATATATTTGCTGTATTTCCACCACGCAAAGCCGAGGAAAATAACAATACCGCCGACGTTATAAAAAATGATGGTCAGAATATTTGCACCGGTCGGGAAGGTCGAGGCGACAAATCCTACGGCAAATATCGCAATCAGCATTGAAACAACGATAATACCGGTGCGACGGGAACCCATACGGAAATCACGTGGCAGGTGATCTAATTTGGCGCGTAAATTCAGATAGGCCAGCATGATGAATAACGGCGGAAGCATGGACGCTGCCGCGGTCATATTAATAATAGTATTCATTAGATCCTGCACGGTATTGGAGCCGAGCATCGGGATAATCATCAGTGGGATCACGATCAGGAACTGGATCCACGCCGCGCGCGCCGGAACGCCGTTTTCGTTCAGTTCGACGGTTTTCTTACCAAAGATCCCTTCCGGGATTTCGGAAAAGAAAATTTTCACCGGCGTTGCGGTCCACATCAGCAGGGAACCAAACATCGCGGTAAAGGACACAAGGCCAACAAAGCGGTTCATTAATGCTTCCGGCAGACCAAAGTATGCGGCCATGCCGTGGAATACCTGCACCGATCCGCCAGTAAATTTCAACTCTTTGCTGCTGACGAAGACGTTAATCAGCACCGAGGAGACGGAGTACAGTACACCGATAAAAATCCCGGCGAGGATGATCACTTTAACGAACGATTTCGATCCGCCTTTAACGTCGTTAACGTACACAGCAACGGACTCTGCGCCGCCTGCGGCCATAAAGATCCAGGTGGTAACGCCGAGGAACGCCCAGTTAAAGTTCGGGATCATCGCGTCAACGGTGATGGGGTCTGCAGGTTGTACGCCGCCAACCAGCGCCGTACCTGCCAGTAAAATGTAGGAGAGCGTTAACAGCAGCATCAGCGTTGAAGTAACGGAGGTGATTGGTCCCAGCATTTTCGCCCCGTTGGTGGAAACCCATGTGGAGAAGGCGAACAGCACCATGCTGATAATGGTGGTGGCAACTGGCGTCATAATATATTCGTAGCCGAGGAAGGCATACGAGGCGTAAGCAATAACGCGCGGCAATAATGAGGTGAAAAAGAACAGGTTCACGAACCAGTAGGTATAGGCAGTAATAAATGCCCAACGTCCGCCCAGCGAACTTTTTACCCATGCGTAGACACCAGCTTCCGAGTTTTTATTTAACGAAACAAATTCTGCGATGATCAGACAGAAGGGAATAAAATAAAAAATCGTCGCGAGGAAAAACATCGGTGCCGAGGCCAGTCCAAGCTCAATATTATTATTGATGACGTTATTAAAGCTATAAACGGCGGCAAAAGTCAGCGAGAGCAAGCCGAATTTGCCGATTGTATTACGTTTGGTATCAGACATAACACATCTCCGAAAATGAGTAGGGTAGCGGTGGCGGCAAACTCCTTTTGCCGCCGTAGTTGTTATTTGTTATGGAAATAACCATCTTCGATGGTGACTTTGAGAACGACTTTTTTGACTGCGTTATTACAGATAAACCGATACGCTTCATGGTTATCGCAAATAACGATTTGCCCTTCATGAACTTCAACGGTTTCTCCGCAACCCTTTAAATATTCACGGTCAGTTTCATCGCGATAATATTCCACGACCTGTAACATCTCTTTCGGCGCATATTCAATTTTTTGCTGCCCTTGCAGGTAGTAATGCACTTCAAAATAGCGGCGATGTCCGGTAAATAACGCATCAGTCGCGGAGTCGTTTTCCATTCGATAGGTCAATGAGTCACCGATGGAGTGGGCGACGCCAGGCTGAATATTGTCGATATTTTCAATCGCTTCAACGCAGCGTTGCCACTTCTTGCCAGAGGCGTAAATCTGGCGGAACTGTTCTAAGTTATCGATGATCCTCATTGCTTATTCTCGCTGTGCAAATTCGTGGAAAAGAACCCTGCGCCGAACTCATGCGACGCCAGGCTTTGCGCGGTGGCTTCTCCGCCAGAAACTGGCAGCAACGTAAAGCCGTAGCTGAAGTCACGGAACCAGACGCGCCAGGAGTCCAGCACCTCGCTACCCCAGGAGTTGGAGCCGAGGCCAAGCAACTGGTGGTCGAGGTTCAGAGTGATGTCATCGCTGCGCCGCAGCTCGTTGCAGTGCTGGGCTGCGTGGATGTTCTCCTGGGTATAGTGCCAGGCGCTGAAGTTAATCGGGCGCTGCGGAACCACCAGCAGACCGCTGCCGTGGCGGTTAGTCAGTGCCGCCCAGCGGACATGCTGGCGGTTGCCGTTGTTCTGCGGGAAGGGATAGTTCTCGAACATGGCATCGACGTTGCTGCGCCAGATATCGATGATGTTAGCCTGCTGGCTGTCGGCGTAGTTTTCGCCCGGTCCACGTCCGTAATACGCCACCTGATCGTATTCGCCGTTAATTCCCATGGTGAAACCGATGCACGGAATGATGTGCGGATAGTCGCCGTAACGTTCGCCGGAAAGTGCCACGTTAACCTGACCATCGGCAGCGATGCGCCAGATGTAGGTGCAGCGCATCCCGAAGTCAAACACCGGCGGGGCAATAACCGTGCGGCTGATGATCAACACCTCGCCATCACTTTGCTCAACGGCAAAGTCGCGCAGATGCTCCTGCATGATCTGCAAATGATTCGGTTGCCACAGTCCTTCGTACTCCTGCTTGTGGTTGTCGATCATTGGCTTGAAGAAGTTGATCTTTGGCTCGCGAGTCAGCAGTGATTCGCCATTCACCTGCCATGACGTCGGTTTGCCAGTCAATTTTGAGAAGGTGATTGCGAAGTTGTAGCCGCGAACGGTGCAGCTCAAACGTTCATCTTCCAGCGTCAGCGGATGGGCGTTATTCGGCGCGAAAGGCACAGGCTGCGCAGTGTTTTCCTTCAGCGGGAACTGATAAGTAGCGATAGGGTGCCCAGCGTCGCTGTAGCGAGTGCGGGAATCTTTGGTCACCGTAATGTTGAGAAACGCTTCGCGGGTGTCCAGTTGCGGCAGCGTGATGTGCAAGGGGGCTTCGCTGTTCGGCGCAACGTCGCGCAGCTTAATTTGCTGCGTCGCGAGCGTTTCACCTTCGGCGCGCACGTCTACGTGCAGGGTGTAGTCATCAAGCGTGGTAAACCACAGTTTATTTTCGACTTTCAGTTCGCCGCGATTCAGATCCAACGCGTGAATTTTTACCGGCGCGATAACCTGTTTGTACTCTTTCAGACCCGGCCCCGGTGTCTGATCGGAATAGATCAAACCATCAAGACAGAAGTTATAGTTGTTGGGATAGTCGCCGTAATCGCCGCCGAATTTATACCAGACGTTGCCGTTGTCATCCTGCGCCAGGATCCCGTGATCACACCACTCCCAGACATAATGCCCCTGAATGCAATCGTGCTTATAGAAGACGTTCTGGTATTCCGTCAGCCCGCCAGGTCCGTTACCCATCGCATGGGCGTATTCACAGATGATGCGCGGTTTTGGATGCGGGTATTCACCAAACTCATTCATCAGCGGCACGCGGGTGTACATGGTGGAAATAATATCGACCACTTCAGCATCGCGATCTTCTTCGTAGTGAACCAGACGCGTGTCATCCAGCGCCTTCGCTGCGTGGTACATCGCGCGGATGTTACAGCCATAGCCGGACTCGTTGCCCAGCGACCAGATGATGATCGACGGATGGTTTTTCTGCGCGTGAATATGACGAACGATGCGCTCGACGTAGACTTTTTCCCACTGCGGATCGTCGGTAATGCGGCTGATATCACCAACGTTAGCAAAGCCGTGCGATTCGACGTCGGTTTCCGCCATCACAAACAGGCCGTAGATATCACACAGTTCGTAAAAACGCGGATCATTCGGGTAGTGAGCAGTACGCACAGAGTTGATGTTGTGTTGTTTCATCAACTGGATATCTTTCTCAACGCGATCTATCCCAACGGCGCGGCCTTTGCGATGATCGTTGTCGTGGCGATTGACGCCGTGCAGCATCACATAACGGTTATTGATCCAGAACAGACCGTCGCGCACTTTGATATCACGGAAGCCAACGCGTTGCGGCACCACTTCCAGAACATTGCCGTTGGCATCTTTCAGCGTCATGACCAGATGGTAAAGATAAGGGGATTCTGCCGACCATTGCTGCGGCTGTTCGACAGTAAAAGCAAAACTGGCGCTGGTCAGTTTTTCAATTGCCAGGTGATTAATGGCGCTGCGGTGCACCACGCGTTCGCCGTCGAACAGGGTATATTCCAGCGTCGTTACGGCAGGGGAGGCAGCGAGATTTTCCAGCACCACTTCGCAGGAAAGTGTGGCGTCGCAATAGGCTTCGTCAAAGTCGGTACGCACGGTGAAATCGTTAATGTGCGTCAGTTGTTTACCGATCAGATAAACATCGCGGAAGATCCCCGCCGACCACCACATATCCTGGTCTTCCACGTAGGTGGAGTCAGCCCACTGCATCACGCGCACACACAACAGGTTGTCGCCGGTTTTAACCATCGTACTGATGTCAAACTCTGCGGTCAGGCGACTGCCCTTGCTGAAGCCAACATACTGACCGTTAACGTAGACTTCAAAATAGGTTTCGACGCCGTCAAATTTAATCAGCGTCTGTTTACCCTGCCAGCCGTCGCTGAGGGTGAAAATACGTTGATAGGCACCGGTTGGGTTATCGCTGGGAACAAACGGCACATCGATGGGGAATGGAAAACCTTCGTCGGTATATTGCAGTTTGCCGTGACCTTCCATTTGCCACATGGCGGGGACGGTGATGTGCCCCCAGTCAGCCATTAGCTCAGAGGTGAAGGCTTCTGGCACTTGCAACGGATGATCAAAAAAATGGAAATTCCACTGACCGCTTAAAGGCAGAAACAGGCTGCTGGTTTCGCGGGCAAAGGTACGTGCCTGCGCAACAGAATCATATGAAAAAAAGTACGCACGCGGCGTAAGTCGGTTTTCGTGGGTGAGCTGAATGTTTTCCCAGCGATTCATAGGGCCTCCCGGTAGAGAGAAATCGGAACCATTTATGGCGATGGTAGTTTGTGTAATTGATGGGGAGTTTAGTAAAATTTTTACTAAAAAATAGCAGGTAAATGCATTTACTTTAACTGGATCACGAAAATAAACGGCAGCACTGTCCGGCAAAAACGATTGCCAGACAGTGTGTGAGGGGATTTAGCGGGTTGTACCGCGCAGTTTTAATTTGCTGGGAACGAAGACTAGCAGCGGCAGCGCGCGACCATCGCGAGCCTTTTCATACACCAGATTAACGCCCTGGCTTCCCATCATCTCGGAATGGATTCGCACGGTTGAGAGCGGCGGAAAGGTAAATCGCGCGGTAGGAATGTCGTTAACGCTGATAAGCGAAATATCCTGCGGGATGTTCAGGCCACGTTCATGAATTGCCCGTAGTACGCCGATAGCAATGGAATCGGAAGCGACAAACAATGCCTTCGGGTAGTTTTCCCGCGCCAGCATTTGTTTTGCCAGTTCATAGCCTGACGAGCTGGAAAAACCGCCGCGCCAGATATCCTCTTCGCGCACAACGTGCTTGAGATGACCATACTCGACAAATGCCGCTTCGCGAATATCTGCTTTGCCTGGCTCGTCTTCGCCGCCAATAAAACCGATGCGATTTACACCCTGAGCAATATAGAAATCGATGATTTCTTTACTGATGCGTGCCAGATCGATATCTACCGCATCGTAATTGCTGCCTGGCTCGTGAAAGTCGATAAAACAGATATTATCGGTTAACGCACTGGCGGCGGCGCGTAGGGCAGGCGTGGGCTTGCCGACAATTAAAATGCCAGTGACGTTTTTAATGTCCGGCAAGCCGTTGTGCTCATAACAGTTGGTCAGTTCGATCGCCAGCTTTTCGCACTGGGTTTCAATGCCGTGACGGATCGCCAGATAGTAAGGGTCGTTGATCTCCAGCTCCTGCTGGTAGCTGTAGATGGCCAGAATATGGTGCTGGTTGACTGCGCCAGTCTGTAATTTACGGGCGCTGCTGGTCTTGTACTCCAGCTTTTCTGCGATCTCCAGAATGCGATGTTTCGTCTCTTCCTTTACATTCAATGTCGGATCGTCATTTAAGACCCTGGATACTGTCGCCAGGGATACGCCAGCTTCGATTGCGATGTCTTTTAGTGTTGCCATGTTTACCTTTTTTACTTTCCCTGATGTGCGCCTTCATTGTAGAGGAAGTGCTTATTGGGTCACCTGTTTTCAGTAAATAAAGCGCGTTTCTTTGACGCTGTAACGGTAACACAGTGGCTTATGAATGTGATCACGCCTGCATTCTCTATTTTTAGCCTACAGGATTCAGAAAAACTTTTGCTATAGTTTAGTAAAATTTTACTTGAAGGAGAGAAACAATGGAAACCGTGGCTTACGCTGATTTTGCGCGTCTGGAAATGCGTGTCGGGAAGATTGTGGAAGTTAAACGCCATGAAAACGCCGACAAGCTGTACATCGTACAGGTTGATGTCGGTGAAAGAACGCTGCAAACCGTGACCAGCCTGGTGCCGTACTACCGCGAAGAAGAGCTGATGGGTAAAACGGTGGTGGTACTGTGCAATCTGCAAAAAGCAAAAATGCGCGGTGAAACTTCGGAATGCATGCTGTTGTGTGCAGAAACTGATGACGGCAGTGAAAGCGTGTTATTAGCGCCGGAGCGGATGATGCCTGCGGGTGTGCGTATCGTATAAAAAATGGCGGATGGCGAATTTGCCTCGCTATCCGCCATCGGTATTACGCCTCTTCGACACTTACTCGCATGGCGGCCAGCGCCTTACGCGCCGCTTTGATCACCTGTTCACACTGTTCAATGCTCAGTGTCAGTGGCGGTTCAATGCGGATCGTTTTGGCATTGTTGAGCGTTCCGGCAACCAGCACGCGCTGGCGGAACATCTCGCTGGCAAAGTTGTAGCCGATTTCGTTATCAACAAACTCAATCGCCATCAACATTCCTTTGCCGCGCGCGTCCTGCACCAGATCGGGATATTCCCGTGCCAGTTGACGGAAACCGTCCAGCAACATATCGCCTTTTTGCTCAGCCTGGGCCGGTAAATTCTGTTCCAGCAACACGTTGATGGTTGCCAGCGCTGCCGCACAGGCCAGCGGGTTGCCGCCAAAAGTGGTGGTATGCAGAAACGGATTGTCGAACAGCACTGAGAATACCTCTTCGGTGGCGATGGTCGCGCCAATCGGCATCACGCCGCCGCCGAGGGCTTTCGCCAGGCACAGGATGTCCGGCTGAACGTTCTCATGTTCGCAGGCGAACATCTTGCCCGTGCGCCCCATGCCCGTTTGCACTTCATCGAGGATCATCAGTGCGCCGAACTCATCGCACAGCTTACGTACGGCGGTGAGATAACCCGGCGGCGGCAGAATTACACCACCTTCGCCCTGAATTGGCTCAAGGATCACTGCGGCAACATCATCACCGGTTTTTTTGCACTCGCTAAGGGTTGTGCGCATGGCTTCAATATTGCCAAACGGTACATGACGGAAACCCGGCAGCAGTGGTATAAACGGTTTGCGGAAGGTCGATTTCGCCGTGGCCGACAGTGCGCCAAGCGATTTGCCGTGGAACGCGCCGCTGGTAGCAATAAAAGTAAATTTGCCGCGCGGTGACTGATAAGCCTTCGCCAGTTTTAGCGCCGCTTCAACGGACTCGGTGCCGCTATTACAGAAGAAGCTGTATTTCAGTTTGCCGGGCGTCAGCGCGGCAAGGGTTTTCGCCAGCATCGCCCGTAACGGATCGAGCAACTCCTGGCTATGCAGTGGCTGTTTCGCAAGTTGATTCTGTACGGCGGAAACTACAACTGGATTACGGTGCCCCACGTTGAAAATTCCAAAACCTCCCAGGCAGTCAATAAACTCCTGTCCCTGGGTGTCGACAAGCGTATTTAAACCTCCCGCTTGCCACTCTACGGCTCCGTAATCCCCGCCAGCGGTAACAGATTTGCGATACTCTAAAAATCCCGGATTGACATGTTCTTTGAAGTATTCAATCACCTCCCGGTTAAGTGCTTTCATCTCCTCATGATCCAGCGTTCGCTTTTCAATGAGATTCAGGGCGTGGGCGCTGCACGCTAAAGCCGATGCGCTCGAAGGTAACTAGACTAGCCCCCAGAATCTCCAGACAACCAATATCACTTAAATAAGTGATAGTCTTAATACTAGTTTTTAGACTAGTCATTGGAGAACAGATGATTGATGTCTTAGGACCGGAGAAACGCAGAC
>NZ_PYQM01000080.1:0-5448 GCF_003027595.1 Escherichia sp. 20412-1
AATGTTCTGCGGGGTTCTGCGGATAATGTTTTCTGTTCCATAACAGGTGTCCACTAGTTGAAAAAGTGGGCACCTACGTTACCAATACTGGCTTAATGGCTACATACGGCGGTCAGTTTACGCTTACACACATTGCGTGAAATGCAGCATTATAAACAACTGAGTCAGCACGGGGCTGACAACTGGAAAATCCTGCCGGGAACACCGTTATATGACACGATTGTTATTGTCACTGGTGAGAGTGTGCGCAGGGATTATATGTCGGTATATGGCTATCCCGTGCCAACCACGCCGTGGCTGAATACAGCTCCCGGTTTATTTATTGACGGCTATACATCGGCAGCAGCCAGTACCGTACCTTCCCTGAGCCGGACACTGATTTATGACTATGAGCAGAACCCTGACTCCGGCAACAACGTGGTGGCGCTGGCAGCAAAAGCAGGATACAGCACATGGTGGATATCCAATCAGGGAAAGCTGGGGGAGCATGATACACGCATCTCTGTTATTGCTTCTGATGCGGAGCATACCGTTTTCCTCAAGAAAGGCAGCTTTGCTTCCCGTAAAACGGATGACATGTTGTTGTTACAGGAAACAGAACATGCACTGGCGGATAAATCCTCTCCGAAGGTGATATTCCTGCACATGATGGGGTCTCATCCGACCCCGTGTGACCGGCTTCACTCCTGGCCGAATAATTACCAGGAGCAGTTCCCCCGGAAGATTGCCTGTTACCTCGCCAGCATCAGTAAACTGGATAACTTTCTCGGGCAGCTTGATGGTATCCTTCGCCGGCATTCCCGTCATTTTGCCATGCTTTACTTTTCTGACCATGGTCTGTCGGTCAGCGACAGTGCTAATCCTGTTCATCATGATGGTCATGTGCAGGGAGGCTACAGCGTTCCCCTGATTATTACCGCCAGTGACATCACGTCTCATCAGTCCGTCAGCAGAAAAATCAGTGCCCGTCATTTCGCAGGTATTTTTCAGTGGCTGACCGGCATTCGTACTGAAAATATACCGCCATTCAATCCGCTGACAGACGAAGATAATGAACTCATTATGGTTTTTAACGGAGACAGGAATGTACCGGCAGACAGTCTGAAACCGCAGCCTCTGATTCTTCCGGACAGAAGATAATCATGTCGGTATGAATGTTATAATTAAGGACTGTGCAATAATAGCCATTCCATTCAGCCATCTTACGCTCGAAAACGATCGGTAAGATGGCTACTCACCATTCCTGCTCTAAACCTGCCGCCTCTCAAGACTATTATAAATAGCCTCAATCTCACCCTTCAGGTTATCACCGCAATAAACCATTGATGTATCGTATCGTTCATATCGCGCTTCCCGTGTCGCACTAAACCAGTTGAACGATCCCACGCACAGCAAACCATCATCACCAATAACAATTTTGCTATGAACACGGTTTACCAGCTTTGTAGCAATACCCAGCGCATTCAGTTTCTCCAGCGCCGCTTTAAAGTTCTGCTGCTTCTCTTTTCGCTTCTCAAAATCATTATGTTCAGTGTTGTAGCTTCTGTCAGTGACTATCGTGACGTTAATTCCACGTGAACACGCCGCAATCATGGAATCAAGAAAACCGGTTTGCTCCAGCCTTTGCCAGGTCAGCCATGGAGAAACTATCGTGATGTGTTTACTGGTATTTTCAAATGTCTGATTCAGGAAATTATCATGTTGCTCCACACCATGAAGTGTGTAGATTTTGGTCCCGGCGGTTTTTAAATCCTTACGCTCTTTATAATCAAAAGAGAGCGCATTCTTCTCTGACTCAAAGAGGTATTTTGCCAGTAATCCCCGTGGCGATGAGGCTGGCTGGACCTCAAACAGGTCCATATCGCCGAAGACCAGAAAACTGTCCTTCGCACGGGAGACTGCAACATTCAGCATGCTGTTATCGCTATCAATAAACCCGCCGTCTTCATGTTTTGAATAGACTGGCGAGAATATCACAATCGCTCTTTCCGCTCCCTGAAGAGAGTGCACGGTGCCCACTGTGAGCGACTTTTCATTCGTGCCTGTACTGATACCTTGTTTGCCCAGCACCTGTTTGATAGTGGATACCTGAGCGCTAAAAGGCGTCACAATACCGACAACTTCATGAAGCGATTTACCGTAATGCGCTTCAATATTTTGCTGGTTCTCTGCCAACCAGACCGCTATCGTTTCAGCCTCAAGCAAATTATATCGACTTCCACTACTTGCCAGCTCTCCTTTACCATCAATATGGAGATACCCCATTGCGGGCATTAAATTGCTCTCTTCACGCCCTCTTTTAGGCAACAACTTACCGTGATAGCAGAGCGTATTACAGTATCCAATAATATTGTCGTAGCACCGGCGGTGTTCATATAGGTACATACCACGAGCCAGTTCGGGATCATATTGATAGCGCGAAGCAAACTGCGCTATTTTCATAACGCTGCCAGATGCGGCACTTTTACCAAGGTCTGCGATTGCCGTATATTTCTCGGTAATCTCTTCTTGCGTACTGCCAGACAGAATTTTTTCCGCCAGCATGTTACCGATATCAATCGCAGGAGCAATACTCCATATTGGCGGGATCTGCTCCGTATCGCCAATCACTAATGCCTTCTTAGCTAATGCAAACGAGGCAGCAGCCACTTCAGGAAGCACCTGCCCGGCTTCATCGACAATGAGTAAATCGGCAAAATCATACAAATAACTTTTCTCGAATTTACGCTGTCCTTTGTGCTCACTTATCTGCATATTGCCGGGCAGCATATAGCATGTCATCACCACACATGGAGTGAGTTTCATTCGACGTTGCCAACGGGCGGTTACCCCTTTAGCGCCTTTTTTCTTCTTCTCTTCCTGCAGATCATCAATGCTGGCCATATCCATCAGCCAACGACCTTCCCAGTAGTGAGTCGTCAGTAAAAATGCAGGGAAGCGAATCTGCGTATCAGCCAGTTCATCGGCCTGTGAGAAGCTCAGTTCCTCGTCGCCCTCATACCCTAAATCAAGAGCCAGTCTCTGCCACTCCTGAACCGCCTGCTGTTCTTTAAGAATGATTTCATGGGCGGAGTCAATCTGCTGCCGGTATGTTGTTTGCTCGCGCTCAGCGGAATTGAGCAGCCCATCAATATTACGTTCGATAGTTTCAGGATCAGACCATTGATTTCCTGCAATCAGCGCACCTAATTTATCTTCGAGAAACAGCTGTATTTGGTACTGTCGCTTACTGCGAACCGCCGGAAGCCAGGAAAATAATGAATAGATCAGTGATTCACCGGCGCGATATTTTTTCCATTCCGTTTTAGCACTCTTCAGTAGAGTGATTTTTTGTTCTTGTCCGGAAAGTAATTTATTTAAATTATTGAGATATTGCTCAATATCATTAGCAATAAGCTCACGCGCAGCCCGAATCTGGCTTAACGTTTGCCATGTTGCGTTCAGTCTTATCAGTTGCTCGGATTTTGCTGCCAACTGACCATGCAGGAGTTCAATGACCTTTTCAGGGGATGAACACTCTTTTTCAGGAAAGGCTGCCTTAGCCTTTTCCAGATAAAACAGCAGTGCATCTTCTACATACTCTTTTGACTCAACCTGGTTGAAGAAATCTTCAGTTTGATATTTTTTGGCTGCTTCAGCTTTACGGCTGCTTGAGGGAAAATAAGCGCCGAAGCTTTTCAGCTCTGGCAACCATCGCCCGGCCATCGCACCTGAACCTTGCGAAAAGTCTTTCCCGAATGCCTCAATAATGTTCGTTACAGCCTGGTTATTCGTTGAAGTCGCGATAATAACCGGAGGCTCAGATTTTTCGAGAGCCGCTCTGGCCCACTGCGTGGCGATGATAGAAAGCACCAGCGTGGTTTTTCCGGTTCCAGGAGGGCCATTAACAGCAAGGATATCGCCATGTTTAGCATCCAGAAAATGGCTTAAGGCATCGCGCTGAGCCTTTGCCAGCGGAAACTTATCTCCGGAGTGTCCAAGCCTGTCGCTGAATTTTGCTCCAGGGGCCAGCAAAGACTCTGCAGCATGAACCTCTCGCGAGGCGAATCGATTGAAGAGCGGCACATCCTTATTGCAAACAAGCAGGTGATCATAAAGAGAAAGGATATGGAAACTGGCACCGCCAGATTGCGCCGTTTTAACAATATAACCGTGCTCAGCGAGTTCATATTGCTCAGGATTTTTAATCCAGTCGCCGGCAACGTTCTTCAGCAGCCTCTCTGAATCATCCAGATATTGACGCCACTCCTGCTGCAAGGCTGCATATCGTTCTTCCCGTTCTTCATCCGTTTCGGCAGTCTTATCAACGCTGTCATCAAAGTTGATAGAGAACGTGGTATGGGTCGTCTTGTATTTGTCATACTGCCCAATCTCACCAATCGAAAATGCTCCTTTTGGCAAAGGTTCAAGCAGGTCTCTGGGAATGGAGGTCGCTGGCGTCGGATATAAAAAACCCTCACGGCTTAGCAAGGCTGGCGTCACTATCGGGGTAACAATATCAGGCGCACCTGCAGAACGGTCCTTACCATGCTGCAGTAACCGGAAATAAACTTTTGGGCGCAAGATGACATCGACCGTTTCGACATCGTCTTTTTCTCCCTTAAAAAATTTACTGACAATCGCTTCGTCAAGACGTCCCGCCGCTATCCCATGCCAATGAGTGAAATTTTTGGCGTCTTTCCGTTCAAAACAGCCCTTTCCTGACTCAGCATCCGCAAGCGAGTTGCGCCAGTATGAGGCAAACCCTAAAGCATTTTCATCCATTACCAGTCCTATGACTCAATGAAATCCATTGATTTATCGAATATAAAACCACCATATGGACAACTATTGTCCATATTGAAAAAGTTGGATGCAATGTTTTGTTTATAATTCGGTATCAAATGTACTGGTTGTACAAGGTTCAGAACGCAAGCACATTCAACTGTACGTCAGGACTATTGATTTCATAACAGTGAATACATTTTTTACCGTTTATAATGACTGCCTGTGTTGGACAAGGATACCAGAACAGCCGAAAACACCGGGGGTTATTACCTGCTCTCATGGAAACCAGATATTCCTGGTGCTAATCACAGTCATAAATAGCCTGAAGAACATGACGAAGGGACTTTAATGGAAGCCGGAGTAACTTGCCAGAACATCAATCTTCGTCATCATTTACAAAGAAAAATAATCAGTTAAAGCAGTCCGGGCAATCAGCCCGGACTGCTTACTATTTTAATGGATTGTTAATCTTTGCATATTCAAACGGGCTGATACCCTTATCTCTGTTCGCATCCAGAAAATCTGCCCACCACTGTAGCATCAGTCGACGTTCTTTGTAGTGGCACACTAAATTTGGCCACCTGAACAGAGGTGATATGCTCACCTCAGAACAACACAGGTGCTCCAATGAAAAAAAGAAATTTCAGCGCAGAGTTTAAACGCGAATCCGCTCAACTGGTT
>NZ_PYQM01000081.1:0-5094 GCF_003027595.1 Escherichia sp. 20412-1
GAAAGGCGGACAGGTATCCGGTAAGCGGCAGGGTCGGAACAGGAGAGCGCACGAGGGAGCTTCCAGGGGGAAACGCCTGGTATCTTTATAGTCCTGTCGGGTTTCGCCACCTCTGACTTGAGCGTCGGTTTTTGTGATGCTCGTCAGGGGGGGCGGAGCCTATGGAAAAACGCCAGCGGCGCGGCTTTTTGTTGCCCTTTGCCTTTTTGCTCACATGTTCTTTCCGGTCTTATCCCCTGATTCTGTGGATAGCCGCATTATCGTTTTTGAGTGAGCCGACACCGCTCGCCGCAGCCGAACGACCGAGCATAGCGAGTCAGTGAGCGAGGAAGCGGAAGAGCGCCAGAAGTTGCATTTTCTCCTTACGCATCTGTGCGGCATTTCACACCGGCTATGGTGCACTTTTCATACAATCCGCACTGATGCCACATGATTAAGCCAGTATACACTCCGCTATCGCTACGTGACTGGCTCATGGCTGCGCCCCGACACCCGCTAAAACCCGCTGACGCGCCCTGACGGGCTTGTCTGCTCCCGGTATCCGCTCACAGGCAAGCTGTGACTGTCTCCGGGAGCTGCATGTGTCAGAGGGCTTCACCGTCATCCCCGAAACGTGCGAGGCAACTGCGGTAAAGCTCATCGGCGTGGTCGTGAAGCGATTCACAGATGTCTGCCTGTTCATCCGCGTCCAGTTCGTTGAGCTTCTCCAGCAGGGTTAATGTCTGGCTTCTGATGAAGCGCGCCATGTTCAGGGCGGTTTTTTCCTGTTTGGTCACTGGTCTGATGTCTCCGTGTAAGGGAATTTCTGTTCATGGGAGCATGATAACTGTGACGCAGGCGAGAGTGATAAAGCTGAGTGAGCGGTTAGTCAGGGGCGCAAACATTCGAACGCGGCCAGTGCGGTGCAGGATAGGGAAAACGCCGTAAAACGACGTCCCTTTCGGCAATAGCAATATCATGGCACAGCATATCAACTGATAAATAATCCCTGTGAAGTACAGCCGCTGTTGCATAAAATCTCGCTCTGCGGTGAGTATTGTTTAATCAAAAATCCCCGCATTTCTTCCAGAAAAACGCGAGTCTGTTCTCATGCCTGAAATGTCCACACCCCACGCAAAACCAACTTTTTGCTGATTTGCTTTTTAAATCATGTTGTTATGGTTTTAAAAATGTATTTTCTTATTCAGATTTATACAAAAGCACGTCGTCGACGACCCTATGGCGACGCTATGACGACCCTACTTAGGGTCAGTACTGACTATCTGTAGAAAAAACAGTTAATTAATGTAGGGGCGCCCCTAGGGGCGCGTCGCCTTTTTTTACATAACACCCCTGGGGGCGCTGCCAGGGGTGTCTGCCCGGAATATGTAGCAATGAGCCAGGGATTCACGAACTGAAAATGTCCGAAAATGTGCCTCATGGGCACCGTATGCGCCCAAACAGATCGCTATTCAGTTTCGTGCATAGTCATGCAACGCCATGAAAACGATCCTGACGCATTTTTCCGGTTTTCCTGGGGGTAAACATTTCTTTTTGCTGTGCCTGCGTCAGAATCGCGCTCAACGCGTTTTAATGGTGCGTACAATTAAGGGATTATGGTAAATCCACTTACTGTCTTCCCTCGTAGCCATCGAGATAAACCGCAGAAATCGTCTCAGCCAGCAGCCTGGATTTTTTCGGGGTAAGGTCTTTGCTGCGGTAATCAGTACCCGCAAATTGAGTTGTGCCCCGGAGTGAGTTTAAAAATTCCTGGCTGTGAAACTGCTGAATGCGTTGCTGCACATCACTCCGTGATTTTCCTGTCGCTTTATCTTTAGCTCCCATATCCCAGAACTGCCGAAAAAAAGGCACCATCATTCGTGTTGTGTCGGCTTTTTGGGTGGAAAAGTTAGGATCAAACCCATCATCTGAAGCATAAACATAATGCCGGGTATGTTGTTCCAGGTTGGTTTTTGGGGTACAGGCTGTGAGGGCTGCTGCCACAGTTATCAGGGCGCTAAGATACATATAGCGTGTGCCGCCAGAACGTTTCATGCGAGTCTCCTTACCTTAAAGTATTTATTTTCGGTGAGTTATTATCTGATGGCTATCTTATCATCAGTCTCTGAGCGCGTTCAGCGACCGAACAACCTGGACCAGAATCCCCGTTTCTTTTCCTGCTCCAGCGCCTGCCTGAGCCGGGCTATCTCATTCTGTAGCTGTT
Source organism: Escherichia sp. 20412-1 (assembly GCF_003027595.1). Classification (NCBI taxonomy): domain Bacteria; kingdom Pseudomonadati; phylum Pseudomonadota; class Gammaproteobacteria; order Enterobacterales; family Enterobacteriaceae; genus Escherichia; species Escherichia sp. 20412-1. The sequence continues at coordinate 2,204 of NZ_PYQM01000081.1, forward strand.
CCCGTTCTGCTTCCTGGCGCCGGCGCTCCGTATCCTGGGCTTGTTTATCCTCAAGCATCAGCGTCAGGCATTGTTTCAGCTCATTCAGCTCCCGGAGAATGCGTTCTGTCTGCTGATCATGTGGTTTTTCTGACTGTCCCTTGGTGTGCCTTTCTGGTGTCTCATTCCGCTTTAATTCGCCGTATGCCCGGATCAGTTCACTGGTTTCAAACTCCCGTCGTCCGTCCTGGCTTGTACGGTAACTGACAAGGCCTGCGCGCATATCACGGTAAAACTGTGAACGCGATCTGCCCGTCATTTTCAGTGCATCCTGGAGTGTGTGCCATGCCATAAAGTGACAGTGTCCCATAGGTGTCTCATATCATGGTTTCAGTAAAACATGCTGAGGCCGGAGAACGGTAATGTTTGTGCTGGTTTTTGTGGCATCGGGCGGGAATAGCTCGAGGTGTGGGAGGGGCTGTTTTTTTGAACGTTTTCACAAAAATGAAAATCCACAGGGTTGACAGGGAAAACGTAGCGGCGTAATTTTAAGCTGTACATAAAACCAGTAGTTATATGTACAGTATTGTTGTTTTAACTATTTGTTTTTAATGCCAAAGAGGTATTTTTTATGGCGAAAGAACTTGGTGGATATGGCCCAACTGCCGGTGAATCTATGGGGGGGACAGGGGCGAATTTGAATCAGCAAGGTGGGCATAATAATAGTGGTGTTCACTGGGGGGGAGGCTCCGGACACGGTAATAATGGTGGTCAGGGTAATACAAGCTCATCGAATTCAACATCGACAGTGATGAAGCCAGGTGAGTCATATCTAACCCCGTGGGGAGATGTTGTTATTAATAAAGATGGTCTCCCAGTGATGAATGGTGTTGTTATGACAGAAGATAATTCTTCTTTGGTTGATAATCCATTAGGGGGGGTCTCCAGAGTTCTTAACTCTTTAATTAGTGATATGCCATCACTTTTTACCAAGGCGACAGGAAATAATCACGATAATAACATCACTGCTGTTAATGCAGTATCTCCAGAAACTCGAGCCAGTGATATGGAGAAAAGTTCTAAGATGGTGAGTGCTCTGATTGATGAAAAGCAGAACCAGAAAAATCAGATTGCTGCGCAGATTAGTGAAAAAAATAAAAAAATAGAGGAGATGAAAAAAATATTCAAGCATCACTCCTATCATGGAATTACTGATCTTGAAAGGGATGTTGATGAGTTACAAAGAAAATCTAATCAGTTGGATGCTGATATTAGCAAGTTATATGATTACAAAAACACATTGAAAAGCGATGTGGATAAAATAAAGGATGCTGTTGCCTATACAGCTACTTTCTATGAAAAAGTAACAGAAAAGTATGGTGAGAAAGCTGAATTATTAGCGAAAAGTTTGGCTGATAAAGCTAATGGAAAAACTATTCGTGGTGTTGATGATGCTTTGGCTGCATTTGAACGATATAGAAGTTCTTTGGGTGATAAGTTTAATTCTGCTGATCGTGCCGCTATTGTCGCAGGAATTCAGGCATTAGATGCTACGAATACAGCAAACAGTTTAGCTAAATATAGTAAAGCATTTGGTTATTTAGGAAATGCTATTGATCTGGCTGATATTCTTGTTGAACTTAAAAATGCATTGACAACAGATAATTGGCGACCTGTTTTTGTTAAACTAGAAATTATTACCGCAAATCGTGCAGCCGTGGCTATTTCTGCAATTGTTTTTTCTATTATTACAGGAGTTCCCATGGGGATTGTTGGTTTTGGTGTCCTTGTGGCTTTAGCAGGATCTTTTTTTGATGAGCAGTTAGTTAATGAAATTAACTCGCAACTAGGTATTTAATGGTTGTTAAGCTGGTCATTTTTTTTGACCAGCTTGTCCTTATCTATAAAAAGATAAATAATGCTGAATGGGATTGCGAAAATAATACAAAAAAACACATATATAACGTAAAATCGATTAACCCCATTGGAGTTTAACCAAGTGGGGTTCCAAAACTGTATTGATGTATATCTTAATGCTACTGTTTTTACAGTGTACATAGATACAGGAAGAAGTATTCCGCTGAGTATATATATGATTGATATTTGTATTGTTTTTGATGTCAATGGTTCGTGGAATAAGTTATATATTGCGATAAGTATAGGAAATAGACCCCATAATAAACGAGAGAAATAGAATTTCTTGTTCATATGTTAATGTCTCACTATCTTGTTTTTATATAAAGGAGTATACATGAAGAAAATGTTTTTTGTAGGTGTTGTAATCATATCATTTTGTTTGGTTGCATGTCAGATGAATAATATTAAAGGTAATTCAGGTGGTTCATTTTCGTCATCTAACTCAGGTGTCGGTATCCAAGTGAAGAAATCGTGAGTTTGCATCACTGATCCTCTTGTGATCCTTTTCTTCTGCGCGTAATCTGCTGCTTGCAAACAAAAAAACCACCGCTACCAACGGTGGTTTTTTTGCCGGATCAAGAGCTACCAACTCTTTTTCCGAAGGTAACTGGCTTCAGCAGAGCGCAGATACCAAATACTGTCCTTCCAGTGTAGCCGCAGTCGGGCCACAACTTCAAGAACTCTGTAGCACCATTTGTGCCATCATCGCTCTGCTAATCCGGTTACCAGTGGCTGCTGCCAGTGGCGTTAAGTCGTGTCTTACCGGGTTGGACTCAAGACGATAGTTACCGGATAAGGCGCAGCGGTCGGGCTGAACGGGGGGTTCGTGCACACAGCCCAGCTTGGAGCGAACGACCTACACCGAGCCGAGATACCAACAGCGTGAGCTATGAGAAAGCGCCACGCTTCCCGAAGGGAGAAAGGCGGACAGGTATCCGGTAAGCGGCAGGGTCGGAACAGGAGAGCGCACGAGGGAGCTTCCAGGGGGAAACGCC
>NZ_PYQM01000082.1:0-4772 GCF_003027595.1 Escherichia sp. 20412-1
GAGCATTATAACGAATGGCATCCGCATAGTGCGTTGGGTTATCGCTCGCCACGGGAATATCTGCGGCAGCGGGCCTGTAATGGGTTAAGTGATAACAGATGTCTGGAAATATAGGGGCAAATCCAGTAACCTGTTCAAAATATGCTCCGGAGGCTCGCGTATCACATGATACCGATTTAAGTATTGCAGGGATTGCGCCACTCCGGCTGCGATTGCGAAAATCGGGATAAACACAAATGCGGCAATCATCTATGCAACATTTAATGCTGATTGTTAACATTTGTTGTTATTTGGTACGATTTCTATCGAGTATGGATTTTGCGCTTGTTATGTAAATGCACTCTTTCAGGGCAGCAAATGCCTGTTTTTTGGCAATGTAATTAATGTTATCGCATAGTAACATGGTGAAAGTATTTTAAATCAATGAATTACATTTTGTGCTTTAATCGCAAATTGCGATCTAAATCAAATTAAACCGCTAAAGATAACCGCGCCGGGGCCGACATAACTTCCGACAAGAAGTTAACAACAATATAACCTGCACAGGACGCGATTATGTCTTCTCATCCGTACGTCACCCAGCAAAATATCCCGCTGGCTGACGATACCACTCTGATGTCTACTACCAATCTACAAAGCTATATCACACATGCTAATGACACTTTTGTGCAGATTAGCGGCTATACATTGCGGGAGTTACAGGGGCAGCCGCATAACATGGTGCGCCATCCGGATATGCCGAAAGCGGCCTTTGCTGATATGTGGTACACCCTGAAACAGGGGGAACCCTGGAGTGGAATCGTGAAAAATCGGCATAAAAATGGCGATCATTATTGGGTGCGGGCGAACGCGGTGCCGATGGTGCGCGATGGCAAAATCAGTGGCTATATGTCGATTCGCACGCGGGCGACGGATAAAGAGATCGCAGCGGTAGAGCCGCTGTACAAGGCGTTGAATGTCGGGCGCACAAATAAGCGTATCCATAAAGGTTTAGTGGTGCGTAAAGGCTGGTTGGGAAAACTCCCTTCATTGCCGCTTCGCTGGCGGGCGCGTGGAGTGATGGCGCTGATGTTTATCGCGCTGGCGACCATGCTCTGGTTTGCCGCCGCACCAGTGGTGAATTATTTCCTCTGTGCGTTAGTGATGCTGTCAGGAATTGCCTGTTTTGAATGGCAGATTATTCGTCCGATAGAAAATGTCGCCAGCCAGGCGCTGAAGGTGGCGACCGGTGAGTGTAACAGTGTTGATCATCTGAATCGCAGTGATGAACTGGGGTTGACGTTGCGGGCAGTAGGGCAGCTTGGTTTGATGTGCCGCTGGTTGATTAATGACGTATCAAGCCAGGTTTCCAGCGTCAGAAGCGGCAGTGAAACGCTGGCAAAAGGCACCGATGAACTTAACGAACATACTCAGCAGACGGTAGATAATGTTCAGCAAACGGTAGCGACCATGAATCAGATGGCAGCGTCGGTAAAACAGAACTCTGCCACGGCTTCGGCTGCCGATAAACTTTCTATTACCGCCAGTAATGCGGCAGTGCAGGGCGGGGAAGCGATGACCACGGTGATCAAAACGATGGATGATATTGCAGACAGTACTCAGCGCATTGGCACTATTACTTCGCTGATTAACGATATTGCTTTTCAGACCAATATCCTCGCGCTGAATGCGGCGGTGGAAGCGGCGCGTGCCGGAGAGCAGGGTAAAGGTTTTGCGGTGGTTGCGGGCGAAGTACGTCATTTAGCCAGCCGCAGCGCCAATGCTGCCAACGATATTCGCAAGCTGATCGATGCCAGTGCTGATAAGGTGCAATCCGGTTCACAACAAGTGCACGCTGCCGGACGGACGATGGACGATATTGTGGCGCAGGTGAAAAACGTAACTCAGTTGATTGCTCAGATTAGCCATTCAACGCTGGAACAAGCTGATGGGCTTTCCAGTCTGACCCGTGCGGTAGATGAACTTAACCTGATTACCCAGAAAAACGCCGAGCTGGTGGAAGAGAGCGCGCAGGTGTCAGCGATGGTTAAACACCGCGCCAGCCGACTGGAAGACGCGGTGACGGTGCTGCATTAATCGGTATGCCGGATATCGTGGTTGGTACACAATGCCTGATGCGATGCTGGCGCATCTTATCAGGCCTACGGGCGCGTAGGCTGATAAGGCGTTCACGCCGCATCCGGCAATCGGTGATTAATCCAGTTGCGTAATATCAAAAGCGGCGCGGTCAATTACCGCAATGATCTTTTTTATCTGCGCGTCGCTGATGTCACTCTGGTTGACACGTAAGTCCAGCACCGCTTTAAAATTATCCAGCGCCCGCTTCATTTGCGGGTTCTGGCGTAGCGCAGCGCCAACGCAGCGGGCTTTGATCCGCTCTTCAATCATTTCCACTTGTTCGCGATTTTCTTCCAGCCACTGCGCGCCCTGTTCGGTCAGCGCAATCTGCTTCTTGCCGCCTTCTTCTTCGCGGATGGTAATCAGCGACTGCTCCTGGAGAAAATCCAGCGTCGGATAGATGACGCCCGGACTTGGGGTGTAATTTCCCTGGGTCAGATTCTCAATCGCTTTAATCAACTCGTAACCGTGGCTGTCATCGCGTGAAAGAATATCCAGAATCACCAGACGCAATTCACCGTGACCAAAAAAACGCTGCCGACGACCACCGCCGCGACCGTGACGACCACCGCAGCATTGACCATGCTCGTGCTCATGCTGATGACCGTGCCCGCAGTGCTCGTGTTCTGACTTCTCACCTTTGCAGCAGCCTTCATGGCGTGGCTGGCCTTCATGTTTACAACACCCTTCGTGATGATGGCTCATAATCAGCCTCCTGTTGCTTAATTAGATATATCTAATTTATATCTAATGTGGGCATTACTGCAAGTGTAAAAATGATTTTTAAACGCAGATGTGCTCAACATGTAGGCCGGATAAGGCGTTCACGCCGCATCCGGCAGCCTTGCTATGGTGCTGAATGCCTTCACATACTTCAGATATATCAATTCTACAAATTGCTTGCATTTATCATGATTAGCAATCATTATCATTTGTGAATTTTATTTAGATATATCTGATTACCATCACGAAGGCGATAACAATGACTAACTCTCCCCGCTACCCACAGCGCGTTCGAAATGATCTGCGCTTCCGTGAACTGACTGTGTTACGTGTTGAGCGTATCAGCGCCGGTTTTCAGCGTATTGTCCTTGGCGGCGAGGCGCTGGACGGTTTTACGTCGCGCGGCTTTGACGATCACAGCAAACTCTTCTTTCCTCAAACTGACGCTCATTTTGTGCCGCCAACAGTAACGGAAGAAGGTATCGTCTGGCCGGAAGGACCGCGCCCGCCGTCGCGTGACTATACGCCGCTGTACGATGAACAACGCCATGAACTGGCGATCGATTTCTTTATACACGACGGCGGCGTCGCCAGCGGCTGGGCGATGCAGGCGCAACCAGGCGATAAACTCACGGTGGCCGGACCGCGAGGTTCGCTGGTGGTGCCGGAGGATTACGCGTATCAGGTGTATGTCTGCGATGAGTCCGGAATGCCTGCACTGCGCCGCCGCCTGGAAACGTTGAGCAAACTTGCCGTTAAACCGCAAGTTACTGCGCTGGTCAGCGTGCGGGATAACGCCTGTCAGGATTATCTCGCGCACCTTGACGGTTTTAACATCGAATGGCTGACGCATGATGAGCAGGCGGTGGACGCGCGTCTGGCGCAGTTGGCAATTCCTGCCGATGATTACTTCATCTGGATAACCGGTGAAGGAAAAGTGGTTAAGAATTTAAGCCGTCGCTTTGAAGCGGAACAGTATGATCCACAGCGGGTACGCGCAGCGGCTTATTGGCACGCGAAGTGATTGAACAGAAAGAAAAAAACAAAAGGCTGACGATTTCTCGTCAGCCTTTTGCTGTGTCTGGTGGCCCCTGCTGGACTTGAACCAGCGACCAAGCGATTATGAGTCGCCTGCTCTAACCACTGAGCTAAGGGGCCATGGTAGCGGATTATAAAGTAACTCCGTGTCGCAATCCAGCCATTACCGCGCGGCTGCTGTTTTTATAAACAATGTGTTTTCAATTCGTTATACTTCCTGCGGGTTGTGTTGTTCAGGAGTTAATATGGTTGACGATATTCTTGCGCCAGGATTGCGTGTGGTGTTTTGTGGCATCAATCCGGGTCTTTCTTCCGCGGAGTCTGGTTTTCCGTTTGCCCATCCGGCGAATCGCTTCTGGAAGGTGATTTATCAGGCCGGGTTTACCGACCGTCAGTTGAAGCCGCAGGAAGCGCAGCATCTGCTGGATTATCGTTGTGGCGTCACCAAACTGGTTGACAGGCCAACGGTGCAGGCTAATGAAGTGTCAAAGCAGGAATTGCACGCAGGTGGGCGCAAGCTAATTGAAAAAATTGAGAATTATCAGCCGCAGGCGTTGGCGATTCTGGGTAAGCAGGCGTATGAACAGGGATTCAGTCAGCGAGGCGTGCAGTGGGGGAAACAAACGCTGACCATTGGTTCGACGCAGATTTGGGTATTGCCGAATCCCAGCGGTTTAAGTCGAGTTTCTCTGGAGAAACTGGTTGAGGCATATCGGGAGTTGGATCAGGCACTGGTAGTGCGTGGGCGATAAAAAACGCCACCAGAAAGGTGTAATGCCGATCAGTTAAGGATCAGTTGACCGATCCAGTGGCTGTGTAAGAATCCGGAAACGCTCACTCGTTTCCGGATTTTTTTATGCACATTGGACAGGCCCTTGATCTGGTATCCCGTT
>NZ_PYQM01000083.1:0-4672 GCF_003027595.1 Escherichia sp. 20412-1
AACCAGTTGAGCGGATTCGCGTTTAAACTCTGCGCTGAAATTTCTTTTTTTCATTGGAGCACCTGTGTTGTTCTGAGGTGAGCATATCACCTCTGTTCAGGTGGCCAAATTTAGTGTGCCACTACAGATGAACAGTTCACAACACAGGAGTGGTAAGGGATATATTTTAACAATGTGAAGGCGACTTTCAGATTTATTGCGAGTCGCTTTTCCTGATTTTCAATCTTATTGTTTACCTAATCATTCTCCTTTGCATAATGCGCCTGGCATTAACGACAGGGGCTTTTAGGAATGAAAGCAGATACAACAATGGCCTAATGTCTTCGGCCCGTATTAAGCATATCATCATTGTCTAATTGCCAGAATCCATCGCCTTGTAATCGCCAGAACGGCATATCAGGCCGATACTGCGAATGCTGTGATCCAAAACGTTCCAGTAAACTGTGCAGAGGTTCGTAGATTTCCGAGCCATAATCGAAAAGGCGTGGATGTCCATGCTGGTAGCCAGCCAATACGTATAGCAGTAACAGAGGTTTATGTGGCGCGCGCTGTTCACCCTTGTGCCAGATTTTTATGTTGGCAATTGCCTGCTGTTCAAACCCGCAAGCGAAGATATATTACCTTGATCTCATTTGTTTTTTTGTTGCCTGTTCTGAGAACGTATAAGAGTATCCCCCATGAATAAACTCCCCGACCACCTTTCGCACCAATACCGCAAAATAGCTTCAACAAATTTGTCAGAAATAATCCCACGACGGGCTGCTGAGCTGAAATGACTGTTGCGTAGCACCGTCGTCCAGTTTTCTGGTGTTCGGTACGCTGAACCGTAATATCCCGTGCTAAAATCGTCCGGATCTTCATCTGGCTCGTTCGTCAGCCCTCTTTCACCTTGTTGCTGGAAGCCGACGAAAATAATATTGGCTAAGGCATTATTTTTATAATTGCCATAAATCGTTTCATACGCATGAGGGTAATTTTCTTTCCAGTACCAGGTGGTATCGCCGCAAAACCACGGAGCGGCAGCAATATTATTAAGCTGAGAACGATACTGTTTCAAATCCTCACGAAAGGCTTCAACCATATGATTAAAGTATTGAGGATGTAACGCGTAGTCACTGGTCATTAAGTCAAATTCGCCCTGCATCCAGCATACGCCGAGGAATTTATTCTGCGGATTCTTTGACAGTGCCGTTCGTGTTCTGTTGACTAAATCCTGATACAGCGGAGTATCTGCTCCCCAACGACATGAATCATGGCTGGCTCCGTGCTGTTCTGAATATGCCCCTTCGCTGCCCGCGGTAAAAGCCGATCCACCGCGGCAACAGGGAACGATAAGAACGCCTGCATTATCAGGAATGAAGGGCAGTAATTTCCGCGCAATATGTAGTGCCTGGCCAACGGTGCCGTACTGTGTTTGATGATTCGTTGCCAGAGGATGGTGATAACCCTGCATATCCTGGACATCGTGTGGGCAGTGAGTCAGTGGAATAATGTCATTAAATTGACATAACGGGCCACCGGGATGCGTCTGAGTGAATCTCGCCAGTTGTTTTATTCTGGGATGAGGCGCATCTTCACTGTCTGGTAACGGGAGTCCTTCGCCATACGCCATAGCATTAGACTGACCGGCAACGGTAAGAACATAGTAATAATCGGGCGATATTATTGCGTTCATATAAATGTCGCGTAATTAAAATGATGAATTGATATCAGGGCTCCTTTACTGGAGCCCTGAAAAGTTAGTTTTGCACAGTCACTTTATTATCTTTCACAGAGAGTAACACTGAATCCGCCACAGCTTTGCCGCCCGTAGTTTCACCGCCAATAATCAATAAGCTATTATTCCAGGGTAATGATACTCCGTAGGCCCGACCTTGTGACAGTTCGCCAGATTTCTCCCATTTCCCGTTATGCCAAAGATGGATATCAGCGCTATACGATTTTTTCAGGCCTTCATGCGCATAGTTCTTACCGTTCTGGTAATTTTCCCGTGAACCTTTAAATCCGGCTCCTCCGGCAAATATAAGAGAGTCATTGCTAATACCAGCAAAACCGCCAGCTACGCCATCCGGTGAGGAGACGGGAGAAAGTTTATTCCATTTTATGTTATTGCCAGTGAAATCAAGCTCAAATACAGCATCAGTTCGCAATCCTGGTTTTGCCTCGCCATTAATAAGCCAGGTTTTATCACCTTTATTTGCTACCGCCGCTCCAGCCGTACCGTACCAGGGAGATTCACCAGCATAACTCCATTGCTGTGTAGAGGGTTCAAAAGACAACAGAAACTTATTGAAGAAATAATCTTCTGCTTTTTTGTCAAAATAGTTGGCGTTGATTTTATCTATAGTCTTTGAATCTTTTCCAGCCTCATTGAGATCTTCAAAATAGCCATTGAAGATATTCTGGTTAACACCGCCAGTAACATAAGCCTTGCCGTTGTGTACAAAAGTCACATGACCCGCCATGCCCATCGGTGCGTGTGACATCAATTTAACCCAGGTATTGGTTTCGGGGTTATATTTGTGTACGTCGTTGAATACCTGAGTTAACCCATCTCTGTTTTTACCAACACCGCCAAATACATACAAATTACCATCAATAAATGCAGAGGTTGCTTGATCTCTCGGGCCAGCCGGGAATTCCGCCAGGGCTATCCATTTCTTATCTTTGGCTTGCGTATCCAGCTTGTACCATGCTGCTCCTGCGCTACCTAAACCAATGTAGACAGTGTTGTTATCAATCACTCCAGTACCGCTTTTAAAAGGCACAGGGGTTTCTGGTAATACAGACGCGTTTGCGGCAAATGAAGCCATTATGATAGCAAGTGCCATTATTTTTTTATTCATTGTGACTGTCTCCTGTCTACTACAGTTTAAATGACACACCAATGCGATAACTGTTTTCAGATAAATTATCTCTACCGTTGTAAACACCCTGACGGTCAAGGTAGTCATATTCTATGTATGGCGTAATATCTGGCGTCATATGGTATTGTAGAACAAATGCATTTTCCGTCGCCCATTTCTTATGGTTTGCATAGCGATAATCGTTTTGTTTGCTGTATAGCGTTGTTTGCCAGGCGAAGGTGAAATCACTATTAATATGGTAAGTGACATATCCATCCCAACGATGAACGTTATCACGAGACATATCGCCGGATAAGTCTTGCTGTCGGTAGGCTTTCCAGTCGTAACGATAGCGAATGCCAAAATTGAGATCTTTTGTCGCATCCCAGGACAGTTTTACGTAAGGTCCGTAGCGTGTACCGTTGCTGCTAAAATGGGTTAACATTCCCGGGCGCACAGTCCATTGATCATCAAGTTTTATTGCGTAATTAACTTCGACCTGAACATCATTGAGTGCGGCATTTTCTTTTTTATTATCATGAATAGTGTTCCAGGTATTACTTTCAAGACTTGCCCACCATCCATTTTGCCATCCCTCACTGACTTTGAGTCGAGTTTCATAAGCATGGCTCCCACTACGATATCCACCACGGACGTCCAGTGTTGCAGCCTGAGAAATTAATGGCGACGAAAAGCAGAGTAATAATACGCCAGAAAGTATTTTAGCCTTTTTCATAAATTTCACTCATTTGTAGGATACAGAAAGTAATACAAAGCCCGCATAAACAATTAGCATTTATGTCGTGTAATATTTTTTTCCAGGCTTATAGTGTCTTTGGCAGCGGATAGCTGTATTTTATATTTTTTGTATAAGGTCTCCTGTGAAAATTCACTTTCCACATTATTTAAATATACAGAGGACCAGATTAAATACCTGAGTATAAAATCTCTTCTGATGTTTAATTGATTTGAATGTTCGTAAGCTATATCACTTACTCAATCCATTTTACCCAGAGTCATAAAATAGATTGTTTGTTGATCTCATTTTCATACTCCTTTCAGACTGAAGTGCGTTTTCATCACCCGATGAGAAAGAACTGAAGTGATGTTTGTCATAGATTGCGAGATGCCCAGCTTCATTTACTGTCTTGGTGAACCTTTATACCTGTTATACCAGATCAAAAATCACACAATCCATACAACAAAACCAGATTTGCAATTCGTGTCACAAAATATGTCGATATTTTTCTAAGAAGAAGATGCTATGTGAAGCCAGATGACCACTTGCGGAGCTCTTCATAAACCAAAGGTTTTTCTTTAATTATTTGTTTTATATGTTATTTATTTTTAGTTCAAACAGGAGGCGATTTGCAAGATAACTCAGCGGGCATGGTAAAGATAAGTGTCTATCCGCCATCAGACTGGGCATAATTCTCATCATGAAATATGTTTCCTGCTTTGTGGCACGTAGCTGGGAACTCCCGGAGTTGTTCCGGGCAGGCTTGTTGATGTTCAGCACGCATCGGTATTTTCAGGATGATGTTTCAATCCGTTTGTTGCCGTATCACCCGGCGAATAGCTGTGAGTCAGGAAGGTTTAAGTCGTAGTGACCAAAGCTATCTTTAGCAACGAATGCAGATGGAAAAAGCGTGTCCTGGCTTTCCTCATATCTCCGGGAAATACACAGTATGAAAAAGGGATTGGATTTGCCCCTATATTTCCAGACATCTGTTATCACTTAACCCATTACAGGCCCGCTGCCGCAGATATTCCCGTGGCGAGCGATAACCCAACGCACTATGCGGATGCCATTCGTTATAATGCTC
>NZ_PYQM01000084.1:0-4498 GCF_003027595.1 Escherichia sp. 20412-1
CGTCTGCGTTTCTCCGGTCCTAAGACATCAATCATCTGTTCTCCAATGACTAGTCTAAAAACTAGTATTAAGACTATCACTTATTTAAGTGATATTGGTTGTCTGGAGATTCTGGGGGCTAGTCTACATTGACCATCTGTGTTGCTTTTTCATAAGATAATGCATACATCAATCTGTTTTAACTTCTTTAGCAAACAGGTGTATCAAATAAACATCCGGATGAACTCTGTAATTATTTGAAAAATATAGTTCAAATTTTGATAGCATATTGATGCGCGAACTAATTCCTAGTCCAGTTTTATCCGGATGCCAACCTTCGCCACCAAGCCTTATTGCTATTCTATTTTTTGGATTGTTTTTACCTCTAAATATGTATGTTGCTTGTTGTCCGGGTACTTTTTCTGCATTAGAACTTACTATGACATATGATTCACCATCACTTTTTACATAACCTGTACCCAAAACATGGTTGTTCTGAGTAGATAGGTTGAATTTTTCATTATCCATATTGATGCTGATTTCCAATTTTTTAGCTGCAGCTATCGTTGAATGTGTTAATAACGAAAATAGTAATAGCATCAATAGACTGTAGTTTTCTTTTAATAAGAAGCATTTCATTTACAAACTCCGTTCAGGAAAGTTAGCGATTGTTCTTTTGCGTGATGTCCAGTAAGGTTGTAACTGACCTTACAACTATCAGATGCTTCTCTTCCCCAAGTTGCATTTATTTCCTGTGTTCCATCGAGACCTGTGACATAAGCCTCACCATTATCGCCAACAATAGATGTTGATTGCACCACTCCTTTTTCATCTTTAACTACTAAAATTGTGCCAAAAGGTAGATGTTTTCCTTTTTTATTACTGATTTTAATCAGTGCGTTCACTCCGATGCTGGTATTATATTTTGCCTTAACAATCGCCCCTGTAGTTGGGACTACTTTAATATCAGTTTGTTTAATGCTGCTATTATTTGGCAGCGAACTAGGATCTATTGATACTGTATTGTCCATATATGGCATTAGTGAACTAGAGAATGTATAACCTCTAAAATCAGTTTTTATACCAGGAAGCCCTAAAACGGTAGCCCCACTAACACCTTTTGCTTCAACTAAAGCCGTAGTATTGGAAATCCGCTGTCCAAATGTTATCCCTGATGAATGCGCTAAAATACCACCAGAGAGTGCTAAGCCAACTTCACGATGAGTGCTACTATAGTTATAGTTTGCACCAAGTGTTCCATACGTTCCGTTCCACGATGTATTAAAATAACTGAATTTTTTATATTTTGAGGCGTCCTGGATTTGCTCCCTTACTTGCCAGCTCATACGCCTGTCAAATGCCATGCCGTTGAGACCTATATCATGTGTTGTTTTATTATCAGACGATGAAGTCAATTGATAGTTCGCGTAAATTTCCTTATTTGTTAAGTCTTGCAGGGGAATATTTAACATTATGTTAAACAAGTCTTCATTATCGTTCTTTCCATATTTTTTAAAGGCTGTTCGTGTATAGCTTAAGGATAGAGATGTACTTCCAATATTTTTTCCATACCAAACTGCAATTGAGTTGCTTCCATTTTTTTCCCAATAGTTATCATGATTATAACTTAAGTTAATCGACCCCCAAGCGCCCAATGGTTGACTTAGCATTGCATAAGTTGTTGATTTCTTGCTGTAATATACATAATCATTGTAACTATCTATTGTTTCGGAAAGTGTGCGATAGTCTTTTGAATAATTGTAATAGCTTGCGATAGATATATCAGTATTTGTAGTATTGAGATTTTTAGTATACCTTATGCCATAAGCGCTACCATTTATAAAAGAGGTTTTTTCATACGGTTTAGATTTAGCGTACTTCATGTCGAAGGATATTGCGCCATATTCACCAGCATCCTTACTTATACCAACGGCATAAGAACTATAAATATCGGCTAATTGAACACCGCCAAATATACTTAAACCATAAGGAAGACCGTAAGAATAGGTGCCCTCTGCGAATATTGGTTCATTTTTATGTATATCTGTATTGCGATACTTACCAGCCGTAAAACTATAATTTGAATAACCTTTTGCCAGAGAAATAACAGGTATTGTGTAAGGGACAGAATACATTTGTTTCTGTCCGTTACTTTCAATAATGGTGACATCAAATAAGCCACTTCCAAAGTTACTGAACTGATTGCTGTTAATTTCGAATTCACCAGGTGGAACAGAAGTAGAATAAAGAAGATAGCCTTGTTGTCTAATTTCCACAACAGCTTGAGTTTTAGCAATTCCACGGATTTTCGGCGAGTATGCTCTCGCAGAATACGGAATCATATTTTCATCTTTATAAAAGGTAACTCCTCGAAAAGAGATGCTGTCAAAAATATTCGTGTTAGTATACTTGTCGCCAATAATCAGTCTGCTTTTTAATGAATTAATACCCCTTTCAGCATATGTATATGCTGACTCAAAATCTGTATTTTCTTTTGACTTTTTCCAAGTTGATAAATTCCTAATTCGCCATGGACCTACGTTGAGCCCTGGTTCTATCTGACCAAAATATGAATCACCTCGTTTATTGTTTGATTTGAGATAATTAGCCTGATAGTTAAATATCAACGCGTTAAGCCCATCATCCCAAAGCGATTCATCAGCAATCTCGCTGTTCTTGTCAGCTAAAAATCCTGATGGGATGTTTAACAGTAAGATTTGATTTGTTGGGTTAAAGAGGTATTTTATATTTTCCTTGTCTAGATTAACACATTGCTCATCATCAAAAATAAACTCATCAATTTTTTTTTGCAAAAATCCATATTTAATTAGATTTTCTTGTGTCAGGCAAGGAGAAAGATTATTACTCTTATTTCTAAAATATATTTCCGTTGTTTCTTTTAGTTCATTATCGATATATATATCAACAACATAGTTTCCTTGAGTTGTTTTGCTGTCAAAAAAATTTAAATCTGCATTTTCATCCATTCCTAAGTAGCGATAATTAAATTTATATTCCTTTGCAAAAGAATCTCCGGCATTAATGATGGATGTCAGGATTAAAGCAGAAATAGTTTTATTCATTTTCATTTCTTATATTTAAAGCGTCACTTCGTTATTAATTTCAGCACCTATATCATCCAACACAACCGAATTAACCTTATCTCCTTTGCTGGCTTTAGCTATGTTACTTACAGATTTGTAAGGTTCAATATATCCATCAGGTATAGCGACCTCTTTTCCATTGACAGTTATTCTTGCTATATTTATATAGAGGGGGGATGGGTTTTCTACTAACAATTCTCCATCCTTAATACCCCATCTTAATTTCTTGTTAGCTTCTTCTACCGATATGTCAACTGATTTCGGTCTGGTTAGTAGCTTAATGCAACTATTAGTAATTACGTTTATATTTACATGTGCTGATTTATTATTGTCCTCAGTATCATAAGATGATATGTTTTCTGGCGGAATACCTTTTACACATATCCAGAATAATGATTCTCTGTCTTTTTTCAGAACATTTGAAATCGGAACAATTCTTAACCTCGTTTGAATTTCACTTTCAAGCCTTAATACAGGCGGTGTTATGATAAATGGGGCTTTCGTCTTTTTATCGTCAGAGAAAACCTGAGATTGTACAATTATAGGGTATTTTTTTTCATTTCTAATCCAAAAAGATGACGCTAACATTCCCTCATTATAAATTACACGAGTACTTCCTAATCTCAAACCATAGATTTTATTTTCTGTTTTTATAATGGCATTTGATTTCGCAACTGAAGTATTTGCTGTTTGCGCGTGACTTAAAAAAGAAGTTAAAAATAAAACAGGGATAAAATTTTTTCTATATTTGTACATATAGCACTCTTTTATACAAGCATTAGCAACAGTTGTTTATATATGGATTATTAAATGTTACAACGTCAGCATCTTACAGAATTCACCCGATTGATAAACACACCCTCAATTGAGGGTGTGTTCTGATAAGTAATTTAATTAGTTCTGATATTGTTGAATGTAGAATGTTGCTGTATATGTTCCAGCAGGAATATTACTCCCACTTTGGAAGGCTTTAATGTCAAGATTAATGTTATCCCCGGTGTTTACTAATTTCCAACCCGGTCCATTATGGCCTACGATTGGTGTACTGCCAAGTTGTTGAATTGAGGCATCAGTACGTCCACGTAAACCCTTACCTGCAGCATCTCTAAATGGGATAGTCACGAGGCCGCCACTTACACTCGTATCATCTCCTGTAACATAGACCCCTGCGTGAGAACCGGTTAATTGAATATTAAGAGTACCTAGTTTTTGCTGGGCCTTAACTGAGGTACCAGATGCAGAGGGATCCTGAGTCCAGGTTGCGTTGATGGTATTCTGTGCACCAAATGCTAATGGAGCCTGAACAGTAGCAACATCACCTATAGCTGTTTCAGCGGCATTTGCGGCACCACACGTCATCAAAGCAAGAATAAGAATGGATAATTTACTACGCATAAATGATATATCCTTTACAT
>NZ_PYQM01000085.1:0-4409 GCF_003027595.1 Escherichia sp. 20412-1
TTGCCTGGCGGAGATAGCGCGGTGGTCCCACCTGACCCCATGCCGAACTCAGAAGTGAAACGCCGTAGCGCCGATGGTAGTGTGGGGTCTCCCCATGCGAGAGTAGGGAACTGCCAGGCATCAAATTAGCGAAAGGCCATCCGTAAGGATGGCCTTTTTGCGCTGGTGAAAACTCTTCCTGTCGTTATATCTACAAGCCATCCCCCCGCAGATACGGTAAACTAGCCACGTTTTTGCATCAGGAAAGCAGCTATGAACCACTCCTTAAAACCCTGGAACACCTTCGGCATTGATCGCAATGCGAAGCACATTGTATGCGTGGAAGACGAAAAACAACTACTCAATGCCTGGCAGCATGCAACCGCAGAAGGACAGCCAGTTCTTATTCTGGGGGAAGGAAGTAACGTACTTTTCCTGGAAGATTACTGCGGAACGGTGATTATCAACCGGATCAAAGGTATTGAAATTAACGATACGCCTGATGCTTGGTATTTACATGTTGGGGCGGGAGAAAACTGGCATCATCTGGTGAAATACACTTTGCAGCAAGGTATGCCCGGTCTGGAAAATCTGGCATTAATTCCGGGCTGTGTCGGCTCATCGCCTATCCAGAATATTGGTGCTTATGGCGTAGAATTACAGCGAGTTTGCGATTATGTTGACTGCGTTGAACTGACGACAGGCAAGCAAGTGCGCTTAACAGCTAAAGAGTGTCGTTTTGGTTATCGTGACAGTATTTTTAAGCATGAATATCAGGATCGCTTCGCCATTGTAGCCGTAGGTCTGCGCCTGCCAAAAGAGTGGCAACCTGTACTGACCTATGGTGACTTAACTCGTCTGGAGCCTTCAACGGTGACACCACAGCAAGTATTTGATGCGGTGTGTCATATGAGAACTACAAAACTTCCCGATCCAAAAGTGAACGGTAATGCCGGTAGTTTCTTCAAAAATCCTGTTGTTTCAGTCGAAATGGCTAAAGCGTTACTGGCACAATTTCCAACGGCACCTAATTACCTCCAGGCGGATGGTTCAGTAAAACTGGCTGCTGGCTGGCTCATCGATCAGTGTCAGCTAAAAGGGGCACAGATTGGCGGGGCTGCGGTACATCGTCAACAGGCGCTAGTTCTTATTAATGAAGGCAATGCGAAAAGTGAAGACGTCGTACAACTGGCACATCACGTAAGGCAGAAAGTCGGTGAAAGATTTAACGTCTGGCTTGAACCCGAAGTCCGCTTTATTGGTGCATCAGGTGAAGTGAGCGCAGTGGAGACAATTTCATGAAGGATAATACTGTTCCACTGAAATTGATCGCCCTGTTAGCGAACGGCGAATTTCACTCCGGCGAGCAACTGGGTGAAACGTTGGGAATGAGTCGGGCGGCTATTAATAAACACATTCAGACACTGCGTGACTGGGGGGTTGATGTATTTACCGTTCCGGGCAAAGGATACAGCCTGCCTGAACCAATCCAGTTACTTAATGCCGAACAGATATTGAGTCACCTGGATGGTGGTAATGTTGCTGTGTTACCGGTGATTGATTCTACGAACCAGTACCTCCTTGACCGTATAGGAGAGCTTAAATCGGGCGATGCCTGTGTCGCAGAATATCAGCAAGCGGGTCGTGGTCGCCGTGGGCGGAAATGGTTTTCTCCTTTTGGCGCAAACTTATATTTATCAATGTTCTGGCGTCTGGAGCAAGGTCCTGCTGCGGCGATTGGTTTAAGCCTGGTTATCGGTATCGTGATGGCGGAAGTACTACGCACGCTGGGAGCTGATAAAGTTCGTGTTAAATGGCCAAACGACCTCTATCTGCAGGATCGCAAGCTGGCGGGTATTCTCGTTGAACTGACGGGCAAAACCGGCGATGCGGCACAAATTGTCATCGGTGCCGGGATCAACATGGCCATGCGTCGAGTCGAAGAGAGTGTCGTTAATCAGGGATGGATCACCTTGCAAGAAGCGGGGATCAATCTGGATCGTAATACTCTGGCAGCCACGCTTATACGTGAATTACGGGCGGCGCTGGAACTCTTCGAGCAAGAAGGACTTACTCCTTATTTGGCTCGTTGGGAAAAACTGGATAATTTTATTAATCGCCCAGTGAAACTTATCATTGGTGATAAAGAAATATTTGGGATTTCGCGCGGGATAGATAACCAAGGCGCATTATTGCTTGAACAGGATGGGATAATTAAACCCTGGATGGGCGGTGAAATATCGCTACGAAGCGCAGATAAATAAAAAAGGGAGCAATAGCTCCCCCTTTAAATTATTTGCGTAGTCTGACTTCTTCTACCGCATGATTAGCACTTTTGGTCAGGATCAGGCTGGCACGTTCGCGAGTAGGAAGAATATTTTGCTTTAAGTTCAGCCAGTTGATTTCCTTCCAAAGCGTCAAGGCAGTATTGATCGCTTCTTCTTTTGTTAATTTAGCGTAGTTATGGAAATAGGAATCCGGATCTGTAAAAGCGCCTTCACGGAATTTCAGGAAGCGGTTGATATACCATGTCTGCAGTAAGTCTTCAGGAGCATCAACATATATCGAAAAATCGACAAAATCAGAAACAAAAACATGATGCGGATCGTGTGGGTAATCCATACCGCTCTGTAAGACATTTAATCCTTCAAGAATTAAAATATCAGGCTGCACGACAGTTTTATCGCCATCCGGGATCACATCATAAATAAGATGCGAGTAAACCGGTGCTGTAACGTTTGGCACTCCCGATTTTAGATCGGAAACAAACTTCACCAGACGATGCATATCGTACGACTCCGGGAAGCCTTTCTTCTTCATCAGACCACGTTCTTTAAGCACTTTGTTGGGATGAAGAAAACCATCGGTGGTGATCAGTTCAACACGACGGTGTTCCGGCCAACGGCTTAATAGAGCCTGTAATACACGGGCGGTCGTACTTTTCCCCACCGCAACGCTACCCGCGATGCTGATAATGTAAGGAATGCGTTGTCCGTTAGTACCAAGAAATTGTTCCAGAACTGCCTGACGGCGCAAGTTTGAGCTTATATAGAAGTTCAGCAAACGCGATAAAGGCAAATAGATCTCGGCAACTTCTTCTAACGAGAGATCCTCATTTATACCTTTGAGACGGGCGATCTCATCCTCCGATAACGTCATAGGTACGGAATCACGCAGAGCTGCCCACTGGTTGCGGTCAAACTGTAGGTAAGGCGTCATTAACGTTTGCTCTTTTATACTCATAAGCATGTTTCTGGCGATCATAGCTCTATCGGCAAAGCGATATTTGCCATGGCGCGTCACAGTTCTGTTGAATGGGTTAATGGGCAGGAGGGTAACACCAGATTGGGAGGAATAATAAGAAAAAATCTCTTTCGACAAGCTATCGTTGAAAAGCAATGTGACAGATATTCCATCTACTAAAAAGAATTGTGTTTTATCTTGAGTGCATTGTTAAACAGAATGATGCTGAAAAAGTATGCTAATCTGTCCCCTGTTTGACTGTTTCTTCATCGTGTTGTGCAAAATATGACCAATAAAACAAATTATGCAATTTTTTAGTTGCATGAGCGCGCATGTCTCCATAGAATGCGCGCTACTTGATGCCGACTTAGCTCAGTAGGTAGAGCAACTGACTTGTAATCAGTAGGTCACCAGTTCGATTCCGGTAGTCGGCACCATCAAGTCCGGTGGGGTTCCCGAGCGGCCAAAGGGAGCAGACTGTAAATCTGCCGTCACAGACTTCGAAGGTTCGAATCCTTCCCCCACCACCAATTTCGGCCACGCGATGCGTAGCCCGAGACGATAAGTTCGCTTACCGGCTCGAATAAAGAGAGCTTCTCTCGATATTCAGTGCAGAATGAAAATCAGGTAGCCGAGTTCCAGGATGCGGGCATCGTATAATGGCTATTACCTCAGCCTTCCAAGCTGATGATGCGGGTTCGATTCCCGCTGCCCGCTCCAAGATGTGCTGATATAGCTCAGTTGGTAGAGCGCACCCTTGGTAAGGGTGAGGTCGGCAGTTCGAATCTGCCTATCAGCACCACTTCTTTTCTCCTCCCTGTTTTTTCCTTCTGTTTATTGCATTCAACAAGTCGGGCATGTTGCCTGGTTGATGTGGTGATATCACCGATTTATCCGTGTCTTAGAGGGACAATCGATGTCTAAAGAAAAGTTTGAACGTACAAAACCGCACGTTAACGTCGGTACTATCGGCCACGTTGACCATGGTAAAACAACGCTGACCGCTGCAATCACTACCGTACTGGCTAAAACCTACGGCGGTGCTGCTCGCGCATTCGATCAGATCGATAACGCGCCGGAAGAAAAAGCTCGTGGTATCACCATCAACACTTCTCACGTTGAATACGACACCCCGACCCGTCACTACGCACACGTAGACTGCCCGGGGCACGCCGACTATGTTAAAA
>NZ_PYQM01000086.1:0-3924 GCF_003027595.1 Escherichia sp. 20412-1
CAGGGGGACAGAGTGGGTAAAGGTGGTGGTAAGGCGCACACGCCGGTTGAGGCGAAAGATAACCTGAAATCCACGCAGATGATGAGCGTGATTGACGCGATTGGCGAAGGCCCGGTGGAAGGTCCGGTTAACGGTCTGCAGAGTATTCTGGTGAACAAAACCCCGCTGACGGACACGGACGGCAATCCCGTGATACACGGTGTGACAGCCGTCTGGCGTGCCGGGGAGCAGGAGCAGACGCCGCCGGAAGGTTTTGAGTCCTCCGGGGCGGAAACCGCGCTGGGTGTGGAAGTCACGAAGGCAAAGCCGGTGACGCGCACCATCACATCAGCGAACATTGACCGTCTGCGGGTGACCTTCGGGGTGCAGTCACTGGTGGAGACCACCTCACAGGGCGACCGTAATCCTTCTTCAGTCCGCCTGCTGATTCAGGTGCAGCGTAACGGCAACTGGATGACGGAGAAGGATGTCACCATTAACGGCAAGACCACCTCGCAGTACCTGGCGTCGGTGATAATCGGTAACCTGCCTCCCCGCCCCTTTAACATCCGGATGGTCAGGGAGACGGCGGACAGCACCACGGACCAGCTGCAGAACAGGACGCTGTGGTCGTCATACACCGAAATCATCGATGTGAAACAGTGTTACCCGAACACGGCCATTGTGGGGCTGCAGGTGGATGCGGAGCAGTTCGGCGGCCAGCAGATGACGGTGAACTACCATATCCGCGGTCGCATCATCCAGGTGCCGTCAAACTATGACCCGGAAAAACGCACCTACAGCGGTATCTGGGACGGGAGTCTCAAACCGGCATACAGCAACAACCCGGCCTGGTGCCTGTGGGACATGCTGACGCACCCGCGCTACGGGATGGGAAAACGCCTGGGGGCAGCGGATGTGGACAAGTGGGCACTGTATGCCATCGGACAGTACTGTGACCAGCCGGTGCCGGATGGTTTCGGGGGGACTGAACCGCGGATGACCTTTAATGCGTACCTGTCACAGCAGCGTAAGGCGTGGGACGTTCTCAGTGATTTCTGCTCGGCAATGCGCTGTATGCCGGTATGGAACGGCCAGACGCTGACGTTCGTTCAGGACCGCCCGTCGGATGTGGTGTGGCCGTACACCAACAGCGATGTGGTGGTGGATGATAACGGCGTGGGGTTCCGCTACAGCTTCAGCGCCCTGAAGGACCGGCACACGGCGGTGGAGGTGAACTGGACCGACCCGCAGAACGGCTGGCAGACCTCCACAGAGCTGGTTGAGGACCCGGA
Organism: Escherichia sp. 20412-1; assembly: GCF_003027595.1. NCBI lineage: Bacteria > Pseudomonadati > Pseudomonadota > Gammaproteobacteria > Enterobacterales > Enterobacteriaceae > Escherichia > Escherichia sp. 20412-1. The sequence goes on from NZ_PYQM01000086.1 coordinate 1,275, forward strand.
AGCGATACTGCGCTACGGGCGCAACCTGCTGAAGATGGATGCGTTCGGCTGTACCAGCCGCGGTCAGGCCCACCGTGCCGGACTGTGGGTGATAAAGACCGAACTGCTGGAAACACAGACGGTGGATTTCACACTCGGGTCACAGGGGCTGCGTCACACGCCGGGTGACATCATAGAAATCTGTGATAACGACTATGCCGGGACCATGACCGGCGGACGTATTCTGGACACCGATGTAACCCGTCGTATCCTGACACTGGACCGTGAGGTGACGATTCCGGAAACCGGCACCGCCACGGTGAACCTGATTAACGGCAGCGGTAAGCCGGTAAGTGTGGACATCACCGCACAACCGGCCCCTGACCGGATACAGGTCAGCACCCTGCCAGATGGTGTGGAGACATACGGTGTGTGGGGACTGAAAATACCCGGTCTTCGCCGTCGCCTGTTCCGCTGTGTGTCCATCCGGGAAAACACGGACGGCACCTTTGCCATCACGGCGGTGCAGCATGTACCGGAGAAGGAAGCCATTGTGGATAACGGGGCCACCTTTGAGCCGCTGTCCGGTTCGCTGAACAGTGTCACACCACCTGCCGTGCAGCACCTCACGGTGGCGGTGAGTGCCTCTGACGGTCAGTATCTGGCGCTGGCGAAATGGGACACCCCACGGGTGGTGAAGGGCGTGCGCTTCAGTCTTCGCCTGACCAGCGGGAGTGGCGATGACAGCCGTCTGGTGACCACTGCCATCACTGCCGACACGGAGCACCGTTTCAGTGGCCTGCCGCCGGGGGAATACACCCTGACGGTCAGGGCGATAAACAGTTATGGTCAGCAGGGGGAGCCTGCCGGTACCACGTTCCGGATTAATGCCCCGGCAGCGCCTGTAACCATTGAACTGATACCGGGATATTTTCAGATAACGGCGGTCCCGAAACTGGCCATTTATGACCCGACGGTGCAGTTTGAGTTCTGGCTCTCGGAAAAGCAGATTGCGGATGTTCGTCAGGTTGAAACCACCGCCCGTTATCTTGGTACGGCGCTGTACTGGAGTACCGCCAGTAATATCAGGCCGGGGTATGATTATTATTTTTATATCCGCAGCGTCAACCTGGTGGGCAAATCGGCATTCGTGGAGGCCGTCGGCCGGGCCAGCGATGATGCGGAAGGTTACCTGGATTTTTACAAAGGGCTGATTAATAAAACACATCTCGGTAAAGAGCTGCTGGAAAACGCTGAACTGACGGAGGATAACGCCAGTAAGCTGGAGCAGTTCTCGAAAGAGTGGAAGGACGCGAACGATAAATGGAATGCCATGTGGGGCGTCAGAATTGAGCAGACCGAAGACGGTAAGCATTATGTTGCCGGGCTTGGTCTCAGCATGGAGGATACGGAAGAAGGCAAGCTGAGCCAGTTTCTGGTTGCCGCCAGCCGTATTGCGTTTATTGACCCGGCAAACGGGAATGAAACGCCGATGTTTGTGGCGCAGGACGGGCAGATATTCATGAACGACGTGTTCCTGAAACGCCTGACGGCTCCCACCATTACCAGCGGCGGAAATCCACCGGTATTTTCCCTGACACCGGACGGAAAGCTGACTGCCAGAAATGCGGATATCAGCGGCAGTATCACCGCCAGTTCGGGTACGCTCAACAATGTGACGATAAACCAGGACTGTGTGATTAAGGGCAATTTATCCGCGGCACAGATAACCGGAGATATTGCGAAGACGTATGTGCTTAACGGGAACAGTGTGTATATCCCTGCTCAGGTATTTACCATGAATCTGGTGATGCTGGGCGGTGCCGGACACCTGTACTTTAACGGTAACGAGCAGACACCGGTTTCCTCTGCGATCCTTTCGAGGATGCAGACAGACAGTGTCTGGAGCGGCGGAAGTCCGGGGCATGGTGGCGGCAGTTACAGACCTGTTTACAGCACAATCTGGATCAAGGTGTTCAGGCTTAATGCGGGGACACCCGTGACGGTGTCGGTTTCAGACAATGCGGTGACGGTTATCTGGATGTCGAAGGCGTAAACGCGATGCGGGATGGCATCACATGACGCATTCTGATTTGTGAGCGCGACGCAGACCGCAGTCCGGCAACCGGAACTGCGGTTTTTTATGGGAGACAAAAATGGCAGTAGAGATTTCAGGTGTGCTGAAGGACGGTACGGGGAAACCGGTACCGGAGTGCACCATAGAGCTGAAAGCCGTGAGAACCAGTGAGACGGTGGTGGTCACCACGGTGGCGGAGTGTCAGCCGGGGGAAACAGGCAGTTACAGCATGCAGGTTGAGCCGGGGCGTTATCGTGTGACCCTGTGCGTGGAAGGTCGCCAGCCAGCATATGCCGGAGAGATTGATGTCATGGCAGACGACAAACCGGGTACCCTGAATGCCTTTCTGCTCCGTGAAACGGATGCTGCGTATTACCCTGATGCACTGAAGAAACTGGAAGCGGCGGCGGATGAGGCTGTGCGCAGGGCGCGGGAAGCTGCTGAGAAAGCGGAAACTGCCGTGGGGCCACAGGGGCCAAAGGGAGATAAAGGCGAGAAGGGGGAGCAGGGGCCAAAGGGTGATAAGGGAGACACCGGTGCACAGGGGCCGAAGGGAGAAACCGGCGCTAAGGGTGACAAAGGTGATACAGGCCC
>NZ_PYQM01000087.1:0-3621 GCF_003027595.1 Escherichia sp. 20412-1
AGCATTATAACGAATGGCATCCGCATAGTGCGTTGGGTTATCGCTCGCCACGGGAATATCTGCGGCAGCGGGCCTGTAATGGGTTAAGTGATAACAGATGTCTGGAAATATAGGGGCAAATCCAGTGCCTTATAGCTGTGGTATGACATTCAACAATTCCTAAAAATGACAAAAATGTAATCATTATGTAAGGTTCTATTGAAATAGGATGAATAAAATCATTATTCATCTAAGAATTACGTCTGGTATATAAGAGGATATTCATATATGCTATATAAATAATTCAGGTTAATGACAGGTGCGATAAAAATTATACTTGTGATGAGCAAGACAAAATCACAAGTTACGTCGCAAACATTTTTATTATTTTACTCTTCCGAGATGGTAATATTCATGAATAAAATAATAGTTCATCTAATTTATTTTTTACTCTTGTTACAGCCATTAGGGATATCATATGCCAGTGTGGAAACAAGTAAACATAAATCAGATGCTGAAGCTGTTTTTGAGAAAAAAATGCATGAAACAATGAATAAAATGCATCATGAAATGCTTAATTATAAGGTTACAGGGGACAAAGAGCTGGATTTCCTGAAAATGATGATCCCTCATCATCAGGCAGCTATAGATATGTCACGAGTTATTCTTGAAACATCCGAAGATAGAGAAGTAAGGAATTTAGCTTATTCCATAATTACAGAACAAAATAATGAAATTAATATCATGAATAAACTTATCGAGGGTAAAAAACATGAAATTAAATAAGATTGCGTTCGCAATATGCTTGGTGTCATTCAATTTATATGCAACTGATCTTGTCTATTCGGCAAATCAAAATGGTAACACAGTTTCTGTGGTTGATGCCAATACATATAAGAACGTCGGAAGCTTAATCTTAGGATATCCCGCAGGAGATAAGCGACTATATAGTCCTCTTTATAATGGAGAAATAAACGTACATGGCCTTTCATATGCAAAAAAAAGACGTGAACTATCCGTAGTTTCAACTGTAACAAACTCTGTTACACGATTCGATACAAACACAGGAAAAAAAATCGATACGATATATGTTGGACGAAACCCACATGAGCCTCGATATACTAATAATGAAGATGAGATATGGATAACTGTCAGAGGTGAAAACTATGTATCAATTATTGATAGCCAGAATGGAAAAGAAAAAAAACGTATAGTGCTTGAGTCTGGCCCAGGAATGGTTACTTTTAGTCATGATGATAAATATGCATATATTAGCTCCAGTTTTGATGGTCACCTATGGATTGTTGATACAAAAACCAAAAAGATCATAAAAAAACTAATGATGCCATCTTCATTTTCTCCATTCATCAATACAACACCAGATGGAAAGGAAGTATGGGTTGATCATAAAGACGTTGGTGAGATTACAAGAATCAGTACTGAAAACAATGAAATTATAGAAACATTCAAAACAGGAAAAATCAGTAACCACTTTGCATTTGCAAATAATAAAGCTTATGTGACGGTTGGTGGAGAGAATTCAGTGAATGTGTATAATTATGGAGAAAAACATGCAAAACTTATAAAAAAAATACCCGCAGAAACGCTTCCTCATGGCATCTGGGCTGATACCAAGGGTAGAAAAGTTTACTTTGTTAATGAACTTAGTGATACTCTTCAGGTTATTGATGCTTATTCGGATAGGATTATAGCAAAATCATCTGTTGGTGCATTGCCTCAGGCTCTTGTTTATGCAGAAAATGCAACAGATAATCTTGATGAAATGATTAAAAATATCTCCCATACTCCTGAGTTTAGAGAACCTAAAAATAAATAAGAAATAGCGATGATAATGTCATTTTTCAGTGTTATATATGACATACTTTATATTCAAAGCCACTCATATATTTCCTGTAGTGATAGTACTTACGTAGCACACCGTCTGCGCTTCTTTTGTCCAGGAGGTCAATTAATTAATTGTTCAACAAACAAGACGAAAAGCGAGCGTTAAGACTATCGTTTAAATAAATGATATCAACAGACAAGAGAATACAGGAAACAGCCTGGGTATTACAAAAATGTAATCAATGTGTAAGGTTTATGCTCCTCAGAATACATATAATCTTTTTTAATTTTGTTAACTGTAAATGACGAGTTATCGAGTTATGCACATGGTGAAAACACATAAATTTATCTGGGCATAATATCTATGGACTTTAGTGGTTTATATTTTATTTTCCAAAAATCATCACATTCAATAAAAGGAGTTTCTTATGAGGAACACAGTAGCTGGTTTTTTAATATTTCTGTCTTCTGCTGCTTATGCAGATATCAATCTGTATGGACCAGGTGGTCCACATACAGCCTTGCTCGATGCAGCCAGGCTTTACGCCGAAAAAACCGGTGTTACAGTGAACGTTAATTACGGTCCACAACATAAATGGAATGAGGATGCCAAAAAGAATGCAGATATTCTGTTTGGTGCATCAGAACAATCTGCTCTTGCTATCACTCGGGACCATAAGGACAGATTTAATGAAAAGGATATTCAGCCTCTTTATCTGCGAAAAAGTATTTTACTGGTAAAGAAAGGTAACCCTAAAAATATCCGGAGTATTGACGACCTGACCAGACCAGGGATTGGTATCATCGTTAATGATGGTGGTGGTACCAGTAATACATCAGGTACAGGCGTCTGGGAAGATATTGCCGGACGTAAGGGAAATATAGAAACGGTCGCAGCAATCCGGAAAAATATTATTTTGTATGCGCCTAATAGCGGAACTGCACGTAAGGCACTTGAGAATCAGCCGGAAGCAGATGTCTGGATCACATGGGCTGACTGGGCGGCCAGTAATCCAGGAATTGGCGATGCTGTAGAAATAGCACCAGACTACGTGATATGGCGTGATATGAATATTACCGTACGTCAGGATGCAAATGATGAAACACGGCGATTTGCAGAATGGCTACAAACCGACGAAGCAGCGCCTGCATTCAAAAAATATGGCTGGACCAGGAAAGGAAGCTGACATCTTTCAGGACGTGGGGCCTTTTTTCTGGATGCCGCATCAGCGGCATGTAAGGCGGCACTCAGTTGTTTCATATGGCACATAGCCGAACCGCCGAAGCCCGGCGTAAGCCGGTACGGTCGTCCGAATATCACCAGTTCCCCTCCGGCCCAGCGAGGCCATGTGGCCTGTCAGCAATGAAAATGCCTCTGTGCGCGGTCGGAGTGGTCCCGACAAGGGTTTACCCGCAGTCGGGGCGTATCTCCGCGTTAGCGGGCCGTGAGGGCCGCTTACGAGCGTGTATGAGAGACGTACAGTGGTTTCTTCTCGCTTTTATTTCCTCTCTGGTCTTGAATTGTCAACTTCTGAATCGTGGGGGCCCCTTCGGGGTTCCGATTCAGTGGTTGACAACTGCACATAAAACACCCTGTGTGCGGGGTGATGGTTCACGTAGTGGGCCATCGCCCTGCTAAGCCAATGGGGTCTTAAAGCAATGATGGAGTGTAGTTACAACATTCATAATTAAAAGCGACTCTGTTCCGGCCCGAAGGGCCGGGGCGGGGCCGCTTTTCAGTTATGAGGAAGGGGCTTTGTGGTTTCAGTTCTGCACTGGACCGGGTTTTTTCTGGAG
>NZ_PYQM01000088.1:0-3364 GCF_003027595.1 Escherichia sp. 20412-1
ATGTTCTGCGGGGTTCTGCGGATAATGTTTTCTGTTCCATAACAGGTGTCCACTAGTTGAAAAAGTGGGCACCTACGTTACCAATACTGGCTTAATGGCTACATACGGCGGTCAGTTTACGCTTACGGGAAAAGTGCATCATAGCAAATATAGGTCGAAACAGAACTATTCATTATATTAAAAATTGTATTTCTATGATATTTATCCACAGAATAAAACTCTGAAGCCAGTGCACTAAGTGAATTGAATAACCCCGGCTTCTCGATAAATGGAATCAATATTTTTCTTTTGATTAATTTTTCTGATGTTATCATACTGGTATAATGTGAAATATTATTGAAATCTCTGTAGACACTAAAAGATAGAAAAAATGAAATTTATGATGCAGTCGATTTTGTTTGATGGCGGATAATAATCTGACATCTCTTTATTGTACTGGGTTTTATAGGAAAAATTATTCTCAGAAAATACAATTGCATTAACCTCTTGATGGGTATTAAGAAAATTCATAAGTTCATCAAAAAATTTAGTAGTACTACCTCCTTTCTCGAAATATAACCCTATCTGGACTATCGCAATCTTAATATCTACTTTCTTTGATTCCTTTACCTGAGATTTCGAAATTAAAAAGAAGATAAAAAGAAAGATAACACAGACAATTCGTGAAGACAAACTGCATCGGCAAAACAAGACTCCTGACCAGAAAAACAACATAAATAAACTTATGAATGTACTTTCTGTTGCTGGTAGGAGTCTTTCTGCGTATGGGTACAGTAGTATGAGTGGGGGGAGAGGAAATATTATTTTTGTAAAACTTATACAAACCATTACCAGGGAATGGAGTAAAAGCCCGGAGAGGCCAAACCGAGCGAAAAAGAGGATAAAAATATAACAATCCACATAATAATATCCATGCGTTTATATGAAGATTAGGTGACAGGATGAAAAATATGCACCAAAAATTTCATATAGGAATACAATGGTAAAGGAAAAAATACTGACGCCGAGGTTGATTCTCTGTTTAGAGAAACAGAAAAAATAACATGTAAAAAATAGAAAAAATGAAATAATCAACATATATTTTTGAAATATTTTAACCAACACTGATAATTCTCATGTCTGATGTAATTAGCCCTAGATCATGTGTTATCATAACAACAGTACCGCCGTTACTATTAAAATCTCGAAGTATATTCATGACGTTATTTTTGTTTTCTGCATCAAGACTTGCCGTCGGTTCATCGGCAAGTAATATTTGGGGCTCTTTGATTAGTGCCCTAGCTAGTGCCAATCTTTGTTTTTCACCTCCCGAAAGTAATGATGCTAGTCCATTATGATGAGATAGACCGACAAGATGTAGGGTGTCTTCAATACGGGCTTTGGCATATGGTAGTTGAGTATAGTCAACAGAGCAAAGTAGATTTCGTATTACAGATTGTCGATCATTGATAAGTGAATCCTGAAATATATAAGCAAAATTATCCTTTCTTATTCTCATAGTGCTTTTATACGACTTGTAGTTAACATATTCATTAAAAAAATGATAATCTTCGGTATAATCCTGATCAAGCAAACCGATTATATTTAATAATGTGCTTTTTCCAGCACTAGAAGGGCCTGTCAATACAACAAATTCATTTTCATCAATTACAAAATTGTAGTCACTAAATAGCAGTCTGTCACCAAAGTGTTTAGAGGATATATTAACTTCTATCTCTGCCGGACCAGATGGTCTTCAGGAACCAGTTCGTCGAGGGTGATGGTTTCAAACCGGTATTGCTGTGGGGAGGGCTCTCTGAGCATGGCGGTCAGTCCGTTTTTTGTAGACCGCTTTAATAAACAATTGGAGTTGCCCCTGAGTCCGTAGACAAATCAGCCCTATAGTTTGAGCATAGGAGGAGTCTATGGGTTTACCCCTGAATTTAAGGAAGAGGCTATTCGCTAGGTAACTGAGTGGGGCTATTCTATCGCTGAAGTATCTGAGCGACTCGGCGTGCCGGCGCACAGTCTATATAAATGGATCCTGGTAGTTAAGCCGTAAGCATAAACCGACTGCCGTATGTAGCTATTAAGCCAGTTTTGGTCAGTTCGTTAACCAGGGCGAGTAACTGTTTTTCGCCCATAAATCAACCTTCATTTTATGCTAGATTGAACATATCAAAATCAGGCAATTACACAAATCTATGTACAGGATCATCCAAGAGCATTATTCAGCAGGCTGCTTTTCAGAGGAGAGCCTCGAGAGATGTTGTTGAAAGGGAAAGTTCTGATTTGTACTTATTATGTGTGTGATTCATAGACATCGTTTCACTATAATGCCTTACTATGAACAGGGAAATTCAGCAGCGGCTACAGTGGGTAAAACTCTATGAAACGTCTGGTGACGCGGGGTTCGTATGCCGTCGCTGCGGTATTTCCCGCCCCACATTGCGTAAATGGTGGCGCAGATATCTGGCTCAGGGCATCGCTGGTCTGGAAAGCCATAGCCGTCGCCCTAAACATTCACCATCAACGAAAACCGGCGCTGGCGAAGTCGCTCTGATTCTGGAGTTACGTTCCCTGCGAAATTTGGGTGCAAGGAGGATTCAGAGCGAGTTAAAACGACTTCATGCAATCTCACTGGCAGTGGCAACGCTCCACAAAGTTCTTTGCCAGAATAAGGTTAAACCTGTCGTTAAATTCCGGCGTAAAGCAGATTTTATTCGCTACGAACGCCCTGTTCCCGGTGATCGGGTCCAGATGGATACCTGTAAAATTGGCCCCGGTTTGTATCAGTACACATCTGTTGATGACTGCACTCGCTACAGAGTCCTGAGACTCTACTCTCGTCGCACGGCTGCAAACACACTGGATTTTATCGATTGTGTTATTGAAGAAATGCCTTTCCCGATACAGCGCTTACAGACAGACCGGGGAAGAGAGTTTTTTGCCGTTAAGGTGCAGGAGAAATTGAAAGAATACAGCATCAAGTTTCGTCCAAATAAGCCAGCCTCACCTCATCTTAATGGCAAAGTTGAACTTTCTCAAAAGACAGACAAAGCCGAGTTTTACGCTACCGTAGACCTCTCAACTGATGACCTGAAAGAACTGCTGGCAGAATGGCAGCATTACTATAACTAGGAACGCCCTCATAGCGCTCACAACGGTAAAACTCCGATGGAGCGCTACTTCGAACTTGCAGAGCAAACACCATACTCTGATGCCGTTCACGCAAGCTATCAGCCCAATGAAGAGCATATTGTAGTGGCACACTAAATTTGGCCACCTGAACAGAGGTGATATGCTCACCTCAGAACAACACAGGTGCTCCAATGAAAAAAAGAAATTTCAGCGCAGAGTTTAAACGCGAATCCGCTCAACTGGT
>NZ_PYQM01000089.1:0-3048 GCF_003027595.1 Escherichia sp. 20412-1
GCTGCGTGACATTAGCCACCACCGCATGCGTGTGTAACTGTGGTTCCTGATCGCGACTGGTGTCGTGGTTAAACAGTGCCATCACCAGATTACCGGTCAGCACCGTTTCTGACTGTCCGTCCGTCATCACCCGTGTGGAGGCCAGCGCCTCCACCTGACGGACAGCAAAATCCACGGCCTGATTATGTGCATCAATCAGGCGCTTATCGCCACCTGGCATGGCCATCATGGAGACACTTTTGGGGGCGGAGAAGGTCAGATCGTAGCCGGGACGATGCCTGTTACTGCCATCCTGCATGCGGCTTAGATCCGCTCCGTCCGGCAGCCTGCCCTCCAGAAGACGGGTAAAAACATCCTTATCGACACTGCCCTGCAGTCCCAGCTGTTCAGCCCCCCTGCCGGCCCAGCGTTCTCCCATGCTGCCCAGCACATAGTAATTATCCTTGTCGGTATAATAGTTACCGGCACTTCCGGCCGATCTGACCTGCGCGATACTCATCATAAACGTATATCCCTTTGACATATCCCGGAATCAATCCCACAATGGATATACACAAGACATATCCACATAAGGAGGCAAATAATGGAAACCACCGTATTTCTCAGCAACCGCAGCCAGGCGGTCAGACTGCCAAAAGCGGTTGCATTGCCGGAAAACGTAAAACGCGTTGAAGTAATTGCTGTCGGACGAACCCGAATCATTACGCCAGCCGGAGAGTCATGGGATGAATGGTTCGACGGAAACAGCGTCAGCGCCGATTTTATGGATAACAGGGAACAGCCCGGTATGCAGGAAAGGGAGTCATTCTGATGCTGAAGTTTATGCTCGATACCAACATCTGCATTTTTACGATCAAGAACAAGCCCACCAGTGTCAGGGAACGTTTTAACCTGAATCAGGGGAGAATGTGTATAAGCTCTGTCACCCTGATGGAGCTGATATATGGTGCAGAAAAAAGCCAGATGCCTGAACGCAATCTCGCTGTGATCGAGGGATTTGTTTCCCGCATTGACGTTCTGGATTATGATGCTGCTGCAGCCACACACACCGGTCAGATAAGAGCAGAACTGGCCCGTCAGGGACGTCCTGTCGGGCCATTTGATCAAATGATCGCAGGTCATGCCCGCAGTCGGGGGCTGATTATTGTGACTAATAACACCCGGGAATTTGAACGTGTGGACGGTCTGAGAATTGAAGACTGGAGCTGACCTGTTCATCAGAAATCATCTCCCGGCTCAACATCCTCCCCGCGCTCCCGGTGCACGTTGATATTAACCTCTTCACGACGCTGCATCCGCTGCTGGGTGTCCGGATCCTGCTCCCGTTGCCATGCCTCGTAAGCCGCCATATCCACCACCTCGCCGGATTCACTGATCCCGGGTGGCAGTTGCTGTTCCATCTCTTCTTCCGGTTTCATTTTCAGCGCCTGCTCGATCCCCCCGGCCGGAACATTCACACCTGCATCTGACTGCTTATCGTTGATGACAGGAGACACCGGCTGTTGCGGCTGTTGCGGCTGTTGCGGCTGTTGCGGCTGTTCAGCCTGAGTCACTTCTTCTCCGGAAACAACCTCCGGGACATCCGGTTCGAAGAGGCTGGCCATCTGACGACCTTCTGCTTCCCTTGCGGCAAGTACGGCACTCAGACGGTTCTCCATTTCCGGGTTGATGTCACGCGGAATAAACTCCGGAGCGACCTTCGGTCGTGTCTGATATTTCAGTGAGAGTTTTACTGCCGGATACGGTCCGGGCAGGGTGACATAGCAGGTCAGATCCGGCAGAGACTGAATGTCGGAATAACTGACCAGCGTCTGACGCTCCATATCCTTACCGGTCGATACCCCGTCACGTACAGGATCAGCACCGTAGGAATACTGCTCGCTGGCTTTCAGGTGCTCTTTCTCACCAATTTCACCGGCAGCGAACTCTGCAATCTTATGGCTGGGAGAACGGAAAAAGGCACGGGTGTTCATGACGTCAAACAGCGTGGCTGCCGCTTTCTCACCGTAGATATCTTCCAGCTGGGCATAGGACTGGATACCAAACACATAACAGCCACCGAACTTACGGGCTTCCGGCAGGATCTCCACCAGGTCCGGCAGTTTGTGTAACGTGGGTAACTCGTCACAGAAAAACCACACACGACGGTTACGGTTTTCTCCCATTGCCAGCAGACCACGAATGGCAATGGACAGCCACATGGAGATCACCGGCTTCAGGGAGGCATGGGTGTCGGCGTTCGACGAGATAAACAGCCAGCCGTTTTTCTGATCTTCCCGGACACCACGCATCCAGTCACGGATGGTGAAGGGCTCACCGTTATGCTCAATCCCCTGCAGGTAACGGATGGCTTTCACGTAGTTGGTCAGCACGGCACGAATGGAAATCGCCGTTTTCTCGATTTTCTCTTCCACCAGGTTGGCCGCCGGTGAATTACGCAGGAAGGTACGCAGTTTTTCAATTTTGATGGAAAGCAGTGTGTCCACCAGTTTGCTGTAGCTGCGGTTGGGGTCATTACGCATCAGGTACGCCGCTTCCGCAAAAATGGTACGTCCTGAACCCTGCCAGAACGGGTCCTCTTTTGTGCCCATCGGGATCAGGGTATTTGCCGTATTATCAAAATCCGGCTGTGTCAGGCACTCCTTCCACAAATCCCAGGCGGCACAGCGGGCATCCAGCGGATTCAGGAGCTTATCGATGGAGGGATCATAGTAACTTTTAACAAATTCCCCCGAACGGTCATAAATCACCACCATATCGCCACGCTGACGGGCGTAGTTGGCCAGACGACGGATAACTTCCGACTTACCGGCCCCGACCGTGCCGTGCAGACAGAAGTTCTGGATTTCGGAATCCCGGATAATCGGCAGATCGCCAATCCGGATATCGGAGTCCTTGCCGTCTTTTTTCAGCATCCGGGCAACCTCTTTCGGGTTGTCTGTCAGCTGACGACCACCTGTGACTTCATTTTCACTCTGCTGTTTACCCTGATGCCCCAGAATCCAGGTCGTGACAAAAAAGGTAATCAGGCAAATAACCAGGGCCACA